>JAGQPD010000828.1 GCA_020426865.1 Planctomycetales bacterium | reverse complement strand
TGCCGATGCCGAGGAAGGTTGGGCGATCCATGCCGGCGACGATGTCAATGCTGTTCCCATCTCGGAGGGGCTCAACATTATCGGCGATCGCGACCTGAATGATCCGCGTGACGAACGTTGCCAACTCGCCCGTCGACTGCTCACTTTGCAAACGCTCGATTCCCCCGTCAAATTCCTGGCGATTGCGAGCAAGGTGTTTGCCCGGACGCCGACGGCGGAGGGGCGACCGAGCATGGTGATTCGAGAAAAAGACCGTGGCACGGTCAGCTCGACGCTCATTTCGCTGGGACTGAAACCGCGTGACGCCATTTATCAATATGCGTCGGGGGCCCCGGACAAGTGCAAGTACGAGGATTTCTCGCCGTTCTTGCGAGATATTCTCAGCCGCGGGTTGCGCGAGGCCAAGGCGCGTGCCAACGCATAGCGATTCCGCGAACGGCACGCCGACAAGAACTCCCCCTTAGCAATTTGCCAGTTGGTACTGGAACGCATTGCCACGTTTGCCGATTTGCTGGATGCTCCCCACGTGCTTCAGGCAGTAAGCGATCTTTTGTGCCTGCCAACGGGCAACATCCAACCCGTCGGCCAGGTTCTGTGTATCAAACGGCGTCGGCAACTTTGGCACTAACCGAAGCAGGTCGCAGGCGCTGCGAAAAGTCTGAGTGTCGATGATATCGGTCAGCAGTTGATCTTCCACCTCGTGGTCCCGGTCGCGTCGGTAACGCCGTCGCCCGTGACCTGGGTATCGCCATTCTTCGATTTCGACCAGCGGTATTTCCAGGATCAAGTTCCTGTGAGGAAAGACACGAGTGAAATAAATCAGCTCGTCGAATAAATCAAGCATCGTCCCCCGTTTGGGGCTCAGTCGCTGGCTCACAACCCGGCCGCCACGTCGCTGCCGGCGAAAGATCCGTTTACGAGCCACAATTGGTTTGACGACCCGCACGGTATGCTTGGCCAGCAAGCGTTGAACTTTGTCGCGTATGCTGGAGAGCGAACCGTGTTGAATTTCAATCAGTTCCTCACCCCGGACAACATCGATGCGGTATTGCCCGAGCGGCACTTCGATCTGGCACCCTTGCTGGCAATAATGTTCTTTCAGCTGGCGGTGAAGCGAGGTTTCCATGTTTGTGGCTCAGACTGACCGCGAGGGCGAAGTTCAGTGCTAGCAGGCTTAGGACAATGTACGATATGAACAATCGAATGACGATTCACTCTTGCAAAGACAATTGCGATGATTTTAGCTTCGGTTTGACGACGGCCAAGGCTGTAGCTGGCGATTGTAGAAAACCGCAAAAGTTGGCTGGCAGTTACCGAACTAGTGGGCCAGGGTTCCCTGATCGAGTAGCAAGCAGGGGGAGTCGTTCATGACCGTTGTGGCGGCTCCGCGAGCCGCGTACATCCACGTTCCATTTTGCCGGCATCGGTGCGGCTATTGCAATTTCACGGTAGTGGCGGGGCGCGACGAGTTGGTTGACCGTTATTTGGATGCCCTGCAGTTGGAATGCCGGGCATTGGAAGTCCCGCGGCGGGTTGACACTTTGTATGTGGGGGGTGGCACGCCGACGCATTTGTCGATTGGCCAGCTGCGTCGGCTTGGCACCTTGTTGGATAGGTGGTTCATTCGTTCGGAAGATGACGAATACACATTCGAAGCCAACCCGGCTGACTTGACGCGTGACAAAGTCGATTGCCTGGCGGACATGGGGGTGAATCGTTTGAGTCTGGGAGTGCAATCGTTCCAGGCGGAAAAGTTGCGCATGTTGGAGCGTGATCATTCGCCGCGGCAAGCGGCGGGATGTTGCGAGATGGTTCGCAGGCGGATTGCCAACATCACGTTGGACATGATCTTTGCGGTACCGGGGGAATCGCTATCGCAATGGCAACAGGATTTGCAGCGGGCATGTGAGCAGCAAGTGCCGCACATGAGCGTCTATGGAATGACATTCGAACGGGGGACGATGTTCTGGAATCGGCGACGGCATGGTACGCTGGATGAAGTCGACGAGCAGACGCAAGCGACGATGTACGAATGGACGATCGACCATCTGTCGGCCGGCGGCTGGCAGCAATACGAGGTCTCCAATTACGCTCGACCCGGTTGGCGGTCTCGCCACAATCAAGTGTATTGGCGTGGCGAAGAGTATTTCGCGATTGGAGCGGGGGCGTCACGTTATGTCGCGGGAGTGCGAGAGACCAATCACCGGAGTACGACGACGTACATTCAGCGAATGTTGCAAGGTCGATCGCCGGTGGCGGAGCGAGAGTGCCTGGACGTTGTGCAGAAGGCGCGCGAGCGATTGGTATTGGGATTGCGCCGTATGGAAGGGGTGTCACAGCAGTGGTTTTGCGAAGTGACCGGAATTTCGCTGGACGAGTTGGCGGGAGCGGACCTCCGCCGTCTGCAATCACTGGGGTTGCTAGTCGAGGAAAACGATCATTGGCGATTGACTCGCGCGGGACTGATGGTCAGTGACAGCATTTGGGTTGAACTGCTGTGATGACAGCAACGGCCCGTGGGTTACTGCCAATCGTCGAGGGTATCTTCGACATCGTCGAGATCGATGGGGTAGCGTGGCGCGAGGCATTCGTCGATGTAGCGTGCGTCACCCAAGCGGGCATGTTGCTGGATCGATTCGATTTCTTCTTCCAGTGCGGTTAGCCAAGGGGGAGCGTCCAGTCCGGAGCCGGTAGGTTCTTTCAATAGCAGAGTGCATTCTTCCTCGAGGATCTCGAATGAATGGCACACCTCGGGCTCTCCCGCTTGTTTCCAGGCCGGTTCTACCAGCGCCCGCATCCGGTCGATAATCATCGTGCGGAGGAACCGCTCGCCCAATCGATCGGCGACGGATGGCATACGCATGGCGTACTTCTTCTGTAAATCGGAAAGACGCCGCAGATACTGGTCCGCCTCCTCACTGATACGTTCGCTTAGGGCTCGGCGCCAAAGTTGTGCGGCTTCGTTGCGGCCGCGGCGTACGAGGATTTCGTGAGCGAGCACAATGGGTTTCAGGTTCCATACGATGCGATCATATGCGACCCGCAGACGCAAGAAATCGAATAGCGTGTACAGCATATCCCCACGATCGGATTGCGTGGTCGTGCTGTTGTAGTCGCGATACTCGTTGTAGTTCTCCACGATTGCCTCCAGAATCAGCGTCATATGTTTTTCGGCTTCGCGAAGCGAGATCGGGCCGTCGAGGTCACGAACCAAGCGGAAGTGATCTTCAGCGATTGGATTGTTCTTCAGTTGCTGTAGCCAGGCACCGGCACCTTGATGCATGATGGCTCGGACATTTCCCAGATTCAAGAATTTTTGCGTGAACAGGTCACTGCCATATGTCTGAATGAATTGGACCAGTTCCTCCCAGTTGTCTTTTTTTCGCACTTTCTCCAGGACCGACAGTCGCAGCGTCCGGCTATGTTCCAACCAAATAACGAGCAGTGATTCGGTGAGACGTTCCAGGCAGGCAACGAGTCGGGCGTCGTCGGATTCATCTTCGTCATCAAGGCCGTCATCGCTGCCCGCGGAAGCAGTCGCGGCTGAGGCGCGTTCGATGTTTTCGACCATGGAGCGGTAGCCGGTTTCGAACACTTCATCGAACTGAGTCACCGCGCCAGGGCCGATGGGGACATTGCGTTCCATGGCACGGGCGACGTCCATCAATTCGCGCGCTTCGGTAAATAATCCCATGCGGGGGAGCCAGATCAATTGGTTTTCCAAGGCCTTTTGTCGGACG
>JAGQPD010000827.1 GCA_020426865.1 Planctomycetales bacterium | reverse complement strand
CGCAGTCATACTCAGAATCCCGGTATTCGTGCGCGCTCGTCGTTGATCGACAATGGTTCAACATTCATTCCATTGCCCGCGCGATCATCGAGTACGAGTACCGCTGCGCTGAGTGCGAGTACCGTTGCACTGAATACGAGTACGATTTGGCTAAGGATTGGGGCTTGCTAAATGACCGAGCGAGATTCTGCGACAAGAATTGATATCGGGCCATATCGACGGAAAAGAAAACGTGGGAATTCCTCAGTTGATTGCAGTCAAACCGCGAACCGGAGTTCGCAGGAGGGATTCCTATGGACGGGATTGTCCCGAAAATGTCCCGAGCAGACATGCTGAGAGGCTGGAGAAGCGTTGCCGGAAACTAAAGGAAGGCAACCAGAGTACTCGGTACGTGATCATTCTGAATCTGGCAGAGAGCCCTTCGCGCCATAGATGCGGAAGAAGCATAGGGAGAGCGAGATAGCCGCTGCGTGGAATGCGCTGAAGGTCCGGCACAGCCGCCTGTCGCGTCGCAGCCGATTGCAACATGAAGCGTCCGTCTTGTGGCGAACGCACACTCGCTCGACGAGGCACCGATCTTCTTCGTGTGTCCAGCGCCGGCTGCACTTCAACGCCACGCTTGCGACGCCATCATGTCAGTCGGCATCCTTATCTCCTCCTACTCTTCCTTCTCTTCCAAAAGCAAAGCCCGTGCCAATGAATACATTCTCGCCGCTACCGATGCGCCAGCATCGCGTCAGTTCGCATGGGAATCATCTTCTACTTTAATCCATCTTCGAGACGAGTCTTCCGGTGAGGGTGAACCTGTTGTCTTGATTCACGCATTCACCCTTGATCGAAGAATGTGGGACACAGAGTTTTCAGAACTATCCGGAACGTCGAGACCAACAGCTAAATGATTGTCTCGTCATTAGACGCTACGCGAATCAACATCGCTACGCACAGCTCTCCCACGGATCCGGAAAAACGGGCCTTCCCCACGCAGCCCTGGCAGGTTGGATAGTCGTGGTCCACAGGCAAAATCCGTGAACGGCAACGCTTTTACCGTGCCCAGCTCGCATAGCGCCTTTTGACGAACACGCGTTTCATTTTTTCTCAGTTTCTTCGTCTGAACGGTTGAAACAAGTGATTCCGCCGATTCAAATGGTGGTTCCTGCGAAATCACGAGGGCATTGAGCCCGGATGGATGCACTCTGGAACGAGGACGGAGTTCCATGTCACGGCATCGATACACGAAGCAGTCGGACGTTCGGCGGAGCAAGACCTGGCGAAATCGGCGTCGCCGCAGCAAACACGATTCGGAAACGGTGAAGCGTCTCAATTTTCCCTTGGAGTTCCTTGAGCCTCGCCACATGTTGTGTGGCGATCCGGTATCGCTTTCAGAAGACCCAACTGGCTCCGGCTACTTTGTCTTCGCGACGAGTGAAGCACTGACCCCGGGCACAGATTTCAAATGCTATGGTTTCGACGCACTCGCCGGCGATCGAGTCGTGGTAGTTGTCGATACGCCCAACGGCGCGCTCAATCCCTCGGCAAGTCTGCTCAACGTCAGCGGCGGAACCTTAACGAGCGATAACGACGGTGGACCGGGTAACGACAGTCTATTAGGACCGACGACGATTTCCTCAACCGGCACCTACTATGCACGCGTTGCGGGTCAGTCGGGGACGTTGGGCGAGTACGATGTGCGTGTCGAGGTGCTACGCGGCGACGTGCAGGTTGAAACGGATCGCGATAACGACAACGCGACGATTGCCTCGGCAGACGTGTTGACGCTGCACCACAGTAACGGACTTGCCGTCGCAAATGTTGTGGGAAATATTTCAGCCGATGACGCAGTCGCTGACACTGATCTGTTTCTTATCGGCCGACTCAACGCCAATGTGTCGGTTTCCTTGGCGCTCACGCTTCCGTCCTTCAGTGAACTCGACGGCCAGATTGAAGTAATCGACAGCACGGGTGCGTTGGTCATTGATGAGGATGGCCAGCTAGACTTCGCGGGTCTCTTCATCACACCTCAGGCAGATTCGTATTTCGCTCGCGTCTCGGCCACGTCCGGTGCTGGGTCGCGCGGGACGTACGTCTTAGGGGTCTCGGTAGACGATGATGTTCCTCCTCAAATCGATAGTGTCGTCGGGCTCCCCGGCGAAGGTGGCACGCTCGATATTGTGCCGAACGCCTTCGCCATCGACTTTGATGAACCCATCGCCGGTCAGACACTGCAGTCCAATAGTTTTTCGCTAATTGCCGCCGGGCCCGATAATCAATTCGATACGCCCGATGACGTTGACTACAATCTCGTCAACGAACCTCCGTACACCTCTGGTACCCGCGTCTCCTTCACGATTGATGGTGGCCAGGCAATTGCCGGAAACCATCGGCTGAGGCTGAATCCGTCCATTACGGACGCCGCCGGGAACTCGCTCGATGGGGATGGCAATGGAGCGGGTGGCGACGCGTTCGAGCGCATCTTTACCGTAACACTGCCCGATGGTACGGCCGGTGCCTACGAAAACCACAACAATGCCACACTCGCCAGCGCCACGCCCCTCACTGTCGCCACCGATCCTGTAGGAACCGGGATCCATCGAGTTGTGGGACTCGGATCACAGAGCGTCGCCGACAGCAATGTATGGGCCGACGAAGATTGGTGGTCGTTTGTGGCCGATGCGGGTGACCAAGCCGTGATTTCCTTGAACGCACAAGGTACCGGCATCAACGCCTACATTGAACTGTACAACCCGTCCGGTAACTTTGTCACTTCAGACGATAACGGTGGTCCCGGCAGTGATTCACTGATCAGCGGCTACGTTATCCCAACTTCCGGTGTGTACTACGTCCGCGTGGGAAACTGGAACGCTGCTACCGGCAATTACAAGCTGGTCGTCGACCTCGCTCGAGGCGTCGCCGTCGAAACCGACGCCCAATATCACAACGACACCCTATCAAATGCAGACCCCGTTTCCTTTCCCAGCCGCAACGACGCAACGCGTGTCGGCTCAATCGCCGGTATCATCCAAGGAACCGAAGGAACGAATCTCGATGAAGACCTTTTTCAACTCGGCGTGCTCAATACCGGCAACTTAGTTTCGCTTTCGATACGTCTGCCCAATGCTAGTTCCTTGGTCCCACGTCTGGCAATACTCAACAGCAGCGGAGCGGTCGTCACGGAAGAAGACCCAAACAATCTGACAGGAACACTGACGGCAACTGTTTCCGAAAACGACGTCTACTATGCCCGCGTCGTGGCCGAGTCGGGGGAAGGTCCAGATGCTCGTTATGTGTTGGACGTTCATATCGATGATGACGTAGCCCCCGAGATCACCGGCGTCAATCGCCTGCCGTTGCCACTTGCCGACGGCACGGTTTATCGCGAGGCGGTGCTCGACCAGGCTCCATCGGTCTACCTGCCCG
>JAGQPD010000826.1 GCA_020426865.1 Planctomycetales bacterium | reverse complement strand
TTCGTCGGTGGTGGAGGCCGCGGCTTCTGAGCGTCGGGACGCGCAATGGCGATGGCGCGTGCTGCCGCGCCTGCTAGATGAATCAGGTGGCGTGGAAAAATTGGCAGAGGAATTGCCGGAGCATGTTAACCGGCGGCTGGCGAAACAGTTTGGAGAGGCACGCTCGGTGGCGATCGACGAGCAAGCGGATAGCGGCTTACGAGTTGCGGCGATTGGGATGATGGGGCGCCGCCGTGACGACGTGACGGCGGACGAACGGGCCTTACCCGGGTTGCTTCAACCGCGACAATCGCCCGAAATTCAGGCCGCGGCGGTGGCGGCGTTGGGGCGGTTCAGCCAATTCGCATCGGCCGATGTTGCCTGGGAAAATATGGGGCAAATGGCGCCACGAATTCGTACCCGGGTGTTGGAGCTGTTGCTGGAGCGCCCAGCGTGGACGGCGCAGGCACTCGAGGCCATGGAGCAAGGCGAGTTGTCGGTGGACGTGTTTGACGCTCGTCAGCGGCAGGCACTACAACAGCATCGAGTGGCGGAGATTCGGGGCCGGGCCAAGCAGCTGTTTGCGGGAATGGAGTCGCAGAATCGTCAGGCGGTAGTCGCTGGTTTTTTGGACATTGATCCGTCGCAGGGCGACGCCGTGCGTGGGGCCGAGGTATTTGGCAAGCGATGCGCCAATTGTCATCGATGGGGTGAATTCGGATATGCGGTGGGGCCGGATCTCGCGGCCATAACGAATCGATCCAAGGAGGCTCTGTTGACGGCCATTTTGGATCCGAATCGATCGGTGGAAAGTAGCTACGTGGAATACACCGTTGAGACAGAGGATGGCTTGCGGCATTCCGGGATTGTGGCGGCCGAGACGAGCAGTACCGTGTCGTTGTTGGCTCCGGAAGGACAGCGGCGAGCATTGTTGCGGAGCGAGATCGAGTTTTTTGGGTCGCAGGGGCGATCGCTGATGCCTGAGGGGCTGGAGAAGGACCTCACTCGCACCGATCTGTGTGACCTGTTAGCGCTGTTGGGGACGTCCCCTGATCGGCGGAAACGGTTTCCTGGAAATGTACCGCAATTGGCGCCCGTCCGCGACGACGGATCGATCCGGCTGTTTGCGATTCATGCCGAAATCTACGGACCGACTTTGGTGTTGGAAGACGCGTTCAACAACTTGGGGTACTGGAATGACATGGCCGATCGAGCGGTATGGCGCGTGCGGCCGAAGAAGGGGGGGCGGTTTTCCGTGCATCTCGATTATGCGTGTGCCGACGATGTGGCAGGCAATGAGATGCTGCTGCTGCTTGGTGACAAAACGCTGGTATGGCGAGTGGAAGGGACGGGCGCGTGGGACGAGTATCACGGCCGGACGATGGGCACGATCGAGTTGCCGGAGGGCGAATCGGAGATTGTGATTCGTTCGGTTGGGCCTGTGGAGGGGAGCCTGATGGACTTGCGAACCGTGATCTTGGACCCGGTGGATTAGGTCTGCAATGGGCGCCGCTGAAGCAGGTCGGCGGACGGGAAGGCATCGACGAATTGCCTAGCGGAAAAGAAGAAAAATCGGCGCTTTGCGTTCAAAAAGATTCAAATGGAGCGTCGAGTTGGTCGATAATGCGTGGTCGGCGAAGGGGAGGAGTGGCGAAAATCGCGATGTTTCGCAGGCAATTCGCCGTTTTGCAGATTTTTTTTGGAAAATTGCCCTACCCCCCTTGCTGATCGTTGGCGACGCATTACAATTCGGCACTTCAGCACACGGGACCGAACAACAACGGGACCAAAGCTGGAACAAAAGCGTTGAAAGCGGATTGAGAGAGCAAGCGACGAGAGTCGCAAAGGCACGATAGAAATAGGAATCCTTTTGCCTGCTGTGGCATGCGAAGGTAAGGAGCCGGACGACGACCACGATTGGATTGCGAGAACTCGCGATCAAGCTGGATAAAAAAATCTTGCGACGTGGGGTTGACGATTCAAAAAACGATTTCTATCCTTGGTTGTTTCGCCTGCGATGGTTGTAAGAAGTAGTCGACAGCTTCGTGTTGCGTTTCTGTAATGGAGACGAGTGGCATGGGGGCGTCGGGGCCTTCTTATGCCCTTCGTGGCAGAGGGGTTTAATGGACAGTTGAGCGGAAGGGTTGCTCCTTCGGCGAG
>JAGQPD010000825.1 GCA_020426865.1 Planctomycetales bacterium | reverse complement strand
CGCTCGATTGACGGCGGTAACGGAGACCATGTCCGGCAAGATCGCCACACCCCCGTCATCGCGACGCGGCAAGCGATAGTCCGACCGCCATCCCGGTACGACGCTCGTCCGCCAGCGATCCGGATAACGCTCCTGCACAACCCACAACCACGGCGCGGGCGCGGCCGATACGGCGGGGCTCAACCGCATGGCGACCGATAGCTGTCCATTCTCCACCGATATCGTTGCGTTCGGTTCGTCATGCACCGGGATCTCCAGCCAAGGAGTCGCCGGCACAAGAGCAGGTTCGTCGTACGGCAGTTGACGAGCGATGTCGCGCCAATTGCGCTGTAACGCTTTGAAGCTGAAATGAATATTCCCGGTCGCACCCTCCTGGTGTCGCGTGGCGGCGATCTGACGCAAGATCTCATCGGCATCCCACCCAGTTGCCGATTCCGGATTCAACCGCGATGTATAAAGCCCTGGCCACAAATGTCGTTGCCACCGATTCTGCTCGTGCCACCACCCTAACAACTTGGTATAACCTTGCCCCTGGCTGTCGACGCTCCAGTACAATTGCGGCGACAGGTAGTCCACATCTCCTTCCTGCAGCCACAGTCGCGCGTCGGCATAGAGTTTTTCATACGCGTCAAATCCTACGATCCCTTCCGGGTATCCAGGCCGCCAAATACCAAAGGGGCTGATCCCAAATCGGACATGCGGCTTGACCCGGCCGATTTCGGCCCGGACTCGCTTTACCATTCGATTGACATTATCGCGTCTCCAGTCTTCGCGAGACAGATTTACCCCCCGGTCGCGAGCCATCTGCCAACTCCGCTCATCGGGAAACGGCAGCTCGCGTCGCTGTTCGTCGCTCACCGGATACGGATAGAAATAGTCATCGAAGTGGATCCCATCCACGTCGTATCGCTGCACTACATCACAGATCACGGCGATCGTGTGATCCTCCGCCTGAGGCAAGCCCGGATCCAACCACAAGTATTCGCCATACTTCAAAACCAACTCCGGATGTACTCGCGAAATGTGCGTCTCCGAAAACTCGCCGGACCCCGATGGATGCGATGCACGATACGGATTCAGCCAAGCGTGAACTTCAATCCCTCGTTGATGACACAACTCGATCAAAAGCTCCAGTGGATCGTAACCGCCCTCGGGTGCCTGCCCCATCTGTCCGGTCAAGAACTCAGACCATGGCTCCAAAGGTGACGCGTAGACCGCGTCAGCCGCCGGTCGAACTTGAAAGACAATGGCATTCAAGTTCATCGCCGCCGCCGCGGCGACAATCTCCCGCAATTCGACCTGCTGTTGGTCAGACGATAGGTCGCGTCGTGAAGGCCAATCGATGTTCGCAACCGTCGCGACCCACGCCGCGCGAAACTCCCGCTTCACCGGTGGCGGCAAAAGGCGTTCTCCGGCTTGTGCATTGGCGAATTTCGCAACGCACCATTCGCACTCCACCACCGCGGTCAAGGCGACCAAGAGCGTCAGTAATCGCAACCCGGCGTTATGCCGCATGCAGCCTCCCCGAAAAGGTCTCTCTCAGAATTCTCGCGGCCTGCTTTCCCATGTACCAGCGCCAAGCTCTCAATGTACCTGCCAACATCGCTCGATCACAAGTGCGCTGCGACTGAGCGTCACGCTCGCGTATGCCGTGATCAAGATCGCATCGACGCAAGGCCCTCCCCCCAAGAAAAACGGCCCGAGATGTCGAGCATCCCGGGCCGTATCGGTTGTCACTGACAATCGCGACTGGTGGCGATCAATTAACGTCGGCGGCGAAGCGTTCCCAAAGCCAACAGCGCCGAAACAAGCAGGCCACCAGTGGCCGGCTCTGGCACAGGAGCCTTTTCGTACAAGACCGCAGCGCCACGCATCGACACAAAGGTATTCGCCGATGAGGGTTCTTGGATCACGACGATTGCGCCCAACTTGTAATCGACCGTGCCGAGATATACCCACGGGTCATGGGGGGCACCTGCATCGTCATTGAACTGCGTGCGATTGTTCTGATCCAACTGCGTCACCACGTCGGGCGACCCCAATGTTTGCAGCGTGAACTGCGTCAGTCCCCCCGAAACGTTGGCTGTCTGCGGCCAAGCAGCGTACACGTTGTAAAGTCCCTTCGCACCGTTTGGCAAACCAGTGGCGATGTTGCCTTCGCCAAGGTGTGTGCCGGAAGGAATCGCCGTGTTATCGCCTTCAACACTGGGAGTGTAGGTGTAGATGTACGTGTCCGGCAAAGCGGCGCCATCCCCCCCAAAGATCGAATCACCCGCTCCCGCATACAGAGCGGTCGTCGCAACGCTTGAAGACGCGGTGGTCGTATCGCCACCGAAGGTGAAGTGTGCGTCGTACGCGACCGGACCATCGTCAAGCCCATCCGCATCCACGTTCACTGTGAACGCTGCCTGGGCTGCTGTCGCCATCGTTACCACCGCCAGGATGGCAGCGAAACGGACTGTCAGTGCTTTCATTACGCCCTCTTTGGTCTTTCTTACCAGTAACAAGTTGTCTCACGATTGTCATAACACGTAGGCCGAAAACGCTTCCCTGTAAGCCCTTCAAACGGATTCCATTCCCCTAGACTAACTAGACACATCGTTAAATTCAACCTTTTTGGGGGGGAATTCCCCAAAGTTATCGCGAATACAAAAGGCTCGATTTTCGAGTTTTTTTTGGGGTACCGACGCTGAGTACGGGCCTTCAAGGGGGAGTGACCAGACGTGATTTGCTCCAAGGGCCTGGGCGAAGGAGTGACAGCGAGCTGGGAGGGCCGACCAAAAATCCTGCCCGGGCTAATTCAGCGGAAAGTCGTGCGTTAGAGGCTCGGCCTGGTCGGGCACAGTCAACGTCAGCCCAGAGGTATCCGGCCGAGCAAAGTGAGCGGGGACCTGTGCGGTGGTCGTTGGCATGGGATCGCCATCCTTCCAGCCTGGCGGAGCAGCGGGTGGGGCGTTCACGATCACGCGGTATTGCCCCGGGAGCAAATGGCAGGCGAACGTCCCATCAGCTTGGATGGCCCCCCCCAGCGTCTTGCCGGAATCGGGAAAGAAATTAATGACCCCTTGAGTTACCGGTTGATTTCGAAAAGTGACTTTTCCAGAAACAAGAACGCCTTCGGACTTGCCGCCGCAGCCAGCGATCTGCGACACCATCAACACGATCACACTCAAGGCCATGGAGTGCCCGAACGATCTATTCGGCAACAATTTCCAATCC
>JAGQPD010000824.1 GCA_020426865.1 Planctomycetales bacterium | reverse complement strand
CGGAATTCGCCGTGTTGCCGCTGATCGTGCTATTGGTAAGCGTAGCTGTCGCGCCACTTGCGTTGTAGACCCCGCCACCGAAGCCGATGCTGGTGCTCGGGAACGGGAATAGCACGTTGTTGCTGATCGTGCTGTTGGTGACCAACAAGGTTTGGGTCGCCGTGTTCTGGGTATTGAAGATACCCGTACCGTTACCCGTCACCGTCGCACCCGAGATCGTCGTGGTGCCAGCGACATTGTTCATCGAGATACCGCCACCGGCATTGTTGGTCAGGGTCGGGTTGGTGACGCTGACCGTGCCGTTGAGCGTATCCAGACGGATACCAAAGCCATTGTTGTTGTCGGCGACGTGGTTGGTGATGGTGAAGGTACCGTTCACGCCGTTGTAGCGTTCCATTCGCAAACCGTCGCGAACGTTGTCGCTCGTCGTGTTGTTCGTGAAGAGGAAGGTGCTACCGTCGAAGTCCTCGACATGGATGCCGTCACGCACGTTCGAGCTGACCGTGTTGTTGAGGAAGGTCAGGGTCGAGGTGCTGCCGGTCATGTTGTCGATGAAGATACCGTCTTGCAGGGCGGTGCTGATGTTGTTGCGAGCGAACCGCCAATCTCCGTTGATCCCGTCGAGGCTGATGCCGTTGAGGATCGGCGTGCCGAGGATGGTGACATCCTCGATGATGCCGTCGGTCAAGCCACCCGTGCCACGGATACCGTTGGTCATGCCACCGGCGGATCCGTCGATCGTGAAGTTGCGAACGGTGTTGTCGCTGGCCAAGGTAACCGCGTCGCCACCGGTGTTGGTGATGACCGGAGCCAAGCCGTTGGTGTTGTTGAAGATGTTGAAGGTGCCACCGACCACGGGAATGTTGTGGACGATACCGTCACCCAGGAAGAGCTGTCCGGTCTTGAGCACGATGCCGTTGGCCATGCCCAGCGTCGTTCCATTGCCCTGGTGAACGTAGATGATGGCTTGCTGAGGCGAGGCGGCCTGAGCTTCCGCCAAGGTGCGGAAAGGACGCTCGAATGAACCGTCGCCACCCGCCGCGGCGGTGTTGTCGACGTGGAAGACGACGTAAGGCTGTCCCGTGTCCGGATCCAAGGCGACTTCGATACCGCGTTGGACGCGGACGATATGGTCGTTGCGGTTGGTCGCTTCAAGGTCTCGGCCCACTGGCGAGTACTCGGTCCGCGATCCGCGAGCACCGAACACCCAACCGAACTGGAGCACGCCAGTCGTCTGGAACTGGTTGTCATGGTTCAGCTGAATCGACGTCACCATGCCGCGGAGCGTTTGAATTCCAATCTTGGCGCTTCCACCCGCGAAGGTGTCGACCAGATCGCTCTGATAAGCGTAGGTACCGACATCGACATAACCGTTGAGGAACGCAAGCGCCTCGGGACGGACCTTGACGTGAGCGTCGAAGCCCTGCAGAGCGGAATCAATGCCCGCTTGAGTCACGATGCCGTGTTGGAAGAAGACGGTTTGTCCCGTCGGATCTCCCTGGGCGAAGTTCGTGTTGCCCGAGGGGAGGTAACCGTTCGCGTAGATGTCATACATCCGCGAACGAATACCCGCGCTCAATCCCAACTGGTTGAACGAGTGGGAAAAATTGGTGGCTTGATCACTGTCGTGATCGAACCAGGTCGAGAAGTACACGTCCGACCCGGCGGCATCAATGGTGAATGCCCGCTCGATGCCGACGTTGCTAAAGAAGCCACCACGGTCTAGCGACAGGTGACCTTGAGCCTCGAGCATCCAGCGGCCATCGAACCAGTCCTCGAACAGACGGCTCTTGCCACCGAGTGTCATGTAGGACCCGTCATAGCCCAGACCATTGTCCGCCAGGTTTGCTTCAAACCAGACGTTGCCGGGCCATCCCACCGGTAGGCGAGTCTGAAAGGCAGAGGCGGCCTGGGGTTGCCCCCCCTGGACATAGCCTCCCAACGGATCGCCCACCATTTGCCCCATGGCTGGAGCTGGCAGTAGTCCGAAGACGGCAATGCCCAGGCTCAGAAGTGTCAGAAACGTTCTCATCGAACTCTCCCGCGGTGCAGCAAAATCCCCGGTATCCGACCCTCGCATCCGCCTTGCTCGGCGCGGCCCAAGCGCGAAACGAACCTAATTCGTCTCACAGGTCGTACAATCCATCGACCGTGCATCATTCGGCTCGTGAGGAATTTTCGCTCCAAACTGGAACATCAGAAAGCCTCAGCGCGACCCCTAAGGTCATCGCGATCAGCACCATCGGCTCATTCGACTCCCCAACTTCACCTAGTCTGCCTGCGAAACGCCGACACGCCCCATTGGAGTCTCTTGCTAGCGAACGGAGCGCCGCGTCTGGATTGCCTAGATCTCCGAGGCGCCCCTTTTGCCTCCCGGCGGGGACCGCGGTGTCGAACCTTTGACAGGGGGTGGCGCGCGGGGCACGACGCCATCGTCAACGTCGCCGCTTATCTAAAACGCGCAGCCTACATGGGGTAATGAGCCTGGTTTCCCGCTCGACCTGCCGGCGTCGACTGACGGGCTGAACGCGTGACCTAGCTTTCTCGGTCACCCCTACCGTTTTCGGGTTACCGAGGAGTCGGATTCATGAAGCTGTTGGCCGTTACACTCGATGCGTCGTTCGCCAAGGAGCTTTCGCTGCTGGTCGGTCGCCAAGGTTCGGTGGTGATGTGTCCGAGTCCGGCCAACCAAGACGAAACCGATCTCGACCAGTACGAAGCGATCGTTGTCGATGCTGATTCCCCTCGCTCGATGACCGAGTGGGGCAAGCTGGTAAGCCAAATGCGAGTCCGCGGCCCAATCTGGGTCAGCGCGGAC
>JAGQPD010000823.1 GCA_020426865.1 Planctomycetales bacterium | reverse complement strand
GTCGCCGTGAGACGACGATATTACTGACCAGCCATTACATGAAAGACGTTGCCGCTCTGTGCCGCCGAGTTGTCATCGTTGCGGGTGGTCGCGTTGAATACGACGGCTCGCTATCGGGGATCATTGACACGTTCAGTGGCCATAAGGTCGTCACATTTTTGTTTGCTAACGGCAGCTGGCCGGACGATCTGCAGAGGTACGGTGAAGTTCTCGATTTGGCGCCTCCGAAAGCACGATTGCGGATAACACGCAGTCGCGTTGCCGAGGTATTATCGCATTTGTTGGCGCAGCATTCGATTGAAGATATCAGTGTCGAGGATCCCCCATTGGAGGAGGTGATTGCCGATGCGTTCTCGCGTGTCGGGCGCGAGCCGGATGAAAGAGACGAGGGGAAGCTGGGGGGCGTCGGCGTGACGGCGCAAGGCGATGACCGATAACGGTGCTCCCTCTGGTTCGCACGCCAATCCGCCAGTCGAACGTGACATGTCGTGGCTGAATCGTGTATCGCCACGGGCCGCGACCTGGTGGATTATTTTACGAGTTGCATTGGAAGAGCGATTGGTCTATCGCGGCGATTTTGCCTTGGGCACGCTGATGCGGTTTCTGCCGATCGTCACGCAGATCTTTCTGTGGTGGGCCATCTTTCAGGCGGCCGGGCAGGGCAATGGCGACGCCGCCACGCTACGCAACTATTCCTATCCCGATGTCGTGGCATATTACTTGTTGACGATGTTGAGTCGGGCGTTTTCCAGTATGCCGGGGTTGGCCAGCGGGATCGCGCTGCAGATTCGGCAAGGGGAGATCAACAAATTCTTGATCCAACCGGTCGACATGATCGGCTATTTGTTCCTCACCAGGTTGGCCCACAAATCGGCCTACTATTCGGTCGCCATCGGGCCGTTCATTCCGGTGTTCATTCTCTGCCGCGGTTATTTTCCGGGTTGGCCGGACGCCACGACGATGGTCGCCTATATCAGCACGTTACTGATGGCGTTTTTGTTGGGGTTCTTCCTCGAGGCCTCGATTGGACTAGTGGGCTTCTGGTTTCTCGAAGTCAGTTCGTTATTGTTCGTCTATATGCTGTTTAGCTTCTTCTTGTCTGGTCACATGTTTCCGCTGGATATGTTGCCAGATTCATGGCAGACCGTCGTGCGGCTGTTGCCCCTGCAATACCTGGCCTATTTCCCTTCGGCAGTGTTCTTGCAGAAGGTACAGGGGCCGGAATTGATTCGCGGCCTGTGGCTCGAGGCGATGTGGATCTGCATCTTGATCGTCGCCTGTCGTTGGCTGTTGTCCCGCGGTTTGAAACGTTACAGCGGGTATGGAGGGTGAAGCAGTTGCCGGAACACTCGCCGTCCTATCTCCACGTCATGTTGACGTTCATGCGTAACAGTCTGGTTCGCGATATGAGTTACCGGTCCAACTTTTGGATCGAGTGCTTTGCCTCCACGATCTGGGTATTGATGAACTTGGGTTTTTACCTTGTGATCTTCCAGTTCGTCGTTTCCATCGGTTATGGAACCGGCTGGGGAAAATATCAGTACTTTGTCTTTCTCGCCACGACGATGATCATCAACAGCATCGTGCAGGCGTTTTTCATGCCCAATGCCGAGGAGTTCAGCGAACTGATTCGGACAGGACGCCTCGATTTTGCGTTGCTCAAGCCGATCGACACCCAGTTCTTGATCTCGCTGCAAAAAGTTAGCTGGTCATCCTTGGCGACAACCTTCGTCGGACTGATTCTCTTGAGCTTCAGCCTCTGGAAGCTGACCGAGGGGGAAGAGCCCCTGAAGCTGACCGCCGTGATGTTCCTGCTTTATCCGTTTTACATCGCTTGTGGCGTGGCGATCATGTACAGCTTGATGATCGCACTGGCGGCGACAAGCGTGTGGCTGGGACGCAATCAGAACCTCTATGACTTCTGGTTCTATATCACGAACTTTTCCCGCTACCCGATGGAAATCTACGACGGCCGATACGGTCTGCCGTTGCGATGGTTCTTTACGTTTATCATTCCGGTATTGATCGTGGTCAACGTTCCGGCACGCATTATGGCTCGTCCCCTAGCCGAAGCGAGCTTGTGGCAGGGGGGACTGGCATTGTTCGCGGTTGTCGCGACTGCCGGCAGCTTTTGGGGATCCCGGTGGTTGTTCACGCGGGCCTTACGTAGCTATCGCAGTGCGAGCAGCTAAAACGCATGCGGACGCCGTCGATCCGCATGCGGTGTATTTTCTACACTAAGGTTCGTGTCATTTTAACCCCAAGTACCCAGCTGCTCGAAGATATAATCGACGTCAACCACGTTGGCGGTTGGGTACGCGTAAGCCTTAGCGACGGCAGTGACGTGATCGAATCCAACAGCCCGCGTGACGCGATCGGCGCGGGTGAGGGTTGCGTAGTCGTTTCGTCCGAAAAGTGTATCGGCCGAATCGACGTCGCGGAAATCGGCGACATCGTAGCCGTAGCTGGCTTGCACAATCACTTCATCGAAACCGGTAACGTAGTTGTAAAACCCAGATCCCTGCAGGTAGGTGTAGTCTGTGCGGTCCCGTAACAGATCGTTCCCCTGGGAATCGTACAGGTAGGCAACGTCGTGTTGGTAGTCGGAGGTGCCAAACGCATAGACGCGGTCGAATCCGGACGCGTAGTTGTAGTAACTTTCGTTTTCCGCTTTGAGAACCGCGTATTCAGGAGATGCCGAGAAGATATCTTTGCCTTCCGAATCGTACATCAGGGCTCGGTCGTCGTTGCCACCGGCGTTGGCGTAGGCGAGCACGCGATCGAAGCCGTTGATCTCGTTGGAGTAGACGTTATTCAACGCACGTAGAATGCTCTTGACAGGGCGGGCGACGAATCGGTCGTTTCCGGCTGAGTCGTAGAGAAACGCCCGGTCAAAGCCGCCGCTGCCACCATCGACGCGGAGTCGCTCGACGCTTTGCCAATTCGTGACAGCACCGCCGTTGTTGTGCGAGCCGTCGTAAGGGGAGGCGGTGATGGTATCGTCGCCGTAGCCCCCATTGATCGACAGTTGGTCCTTTCCCGAGCCGCCGTCGATCCAGTTGTTGCCGGATGACTCGATCAGTTGGTCGTTGCCGGCCTCACCTTTGAGGATATCGTCCCCGGTCCCGCCGGCGAGCAGGTCAAACCCTGCACCGCCGAGCAATACGTCGTCGCCGGGGCCGGCGTAAAGGTCATCGTTGCCGACGTCGCCGAGCAATTGATCGTTTCCGTCGCGGCCGTAGATCTCATCAGCTCCGGAGCCACCGACGAGTTCATCATCGCCGATGCCGCCGTCGATATAGTCGTTGCCGAGGCCACCGACGATCAAGTCATTACCAGGGCCGCCAAAGAGCCGGTCGTTTTGATTACCGCCAAAGATGTTGTCGTTGTCAGCACCTCCGAAGAGGGATACCGCAAAGGTGGTATTGGCCAGGATTGCAAGGTGGTCGTTTCCGGCGGCGCCATCGGCTTCGACGTAGTCGGTTTGTGTCAACCGAATGGTGTTGCCGTTGGCGTGGATCAAGTCACCCACGATGTCGATCACGTCGTCGGCGCTGGTGCCGAGGAACTTGATGCCATCCCAACCTTCTCGGCCATGCAATTCGATTCCGCCGGTGGGCGACAGGCCGGCGACATATACGGTCAACCAGTCGTCGCTGGCGGAGCCGCTGATCACGATTTTTTGCACTTCGGCGACCAGTTGCTGGGCCAGGACGCTGCCGGTCACGTTATCGGTCAGGCGTAGCCAGCCGTTGGCGGCTCGCAGCGTGGCATTCAGCGGAGTGCCAGCCGTCGCGTGATACTGGAAGACGGAGGCGTCCATGAACACTCCGTTACGCATGTTGGTCAGTGTCGTATTATTACGAATGACGTCGGCCAGCGTGGTTGCGCGGAGTTGTTCGAGCTGTTGGCCACTGAACTGGTTTTCGTACCAGTATCGATCGCCGTCACGCAGGCGCGTGAACTGATTTAGCAGACCGGTCATGATCAATTCACCAACGGACGATCCGGTGACGTGATCTTCGGCGAGTGCCCCGACCCAGAGATCGATGTCATCGACGGAGTCGTAGACGGACGCCAGGCGTTGCTGGACGGTTGGATCGGACGAGATTTCGGAAAAGCTGGAAACGGGGGCGAGCCCGTAAGCGACTCGCGTTTCATTATAACCAGCCAGACCGTGGTCGCGGCCGCGTTGGATATTAAGGGACGCGAGGTCGAATCCGCCGGCTCCGGGAGGACCGAACAAGAAGTTACGGACTGCGTCTACAATCTGGTTGTCGACCTCCTGTGAAAGCTGGCTGCTGAGTCCCATCAGCAGTGGGTCAATACCGGCATCGCGGATGGCTTGTGGATTGAAAAACGCATCTTTCAGCGGCAGGTTACCTTGTGGGATGACGTTGCCGTAGGCGTCCAGTCTCAACAACGTGGATGACAACAGAGTGTGACCGACGCGGAACAATGCCGTGGAGAATTCATTGGCAATGTTGGGATTGACCGACGAGTCATACCCGGTGTAGTTCGGGACGTTCTCGACGCCCAGGAGTGTTGGCAGGAATTCGTTAAACGTGATCGCCTGCATTTCCGCGATGACGATCTTGCGCGCTTCCTGGTAGATCTGTTCGTCGTTGAGCCACGGTTTTGTTGCGGCAATCTGATCGGCCAACCGGTTGTGTTCGCGGTTGAACAACGTATGCATCGCGGTCAGGCCAACGTTTTCGTTGGTGCGCACGTCGCCGGAAATAAAGAACTCCGAACCTGTGTTGGGGGCGTTGGGAAGACCCATCGTGTTGCTAATCAGCAGATTGTCGGCGGTCATCTTCAGCCGACCACCAACAAATGTCCGCAGTGCGGCGGCCCGCGCCGCATCCGATCCGTAGATCTGCGAGGCGTCGATCCAGGCCGTAATCGCATTGATCTGCTGTCGTGGATTGCTGACGCTGGTGCCTGTTGTCGAATCATATTCCGAGCGATTCAGGCCAATCGTTTGCGTACCGGTGCCGGTTGGGTCGAAGTATGCGTCGCCGGTCGGCACCGTAATCGGGAACGACTGGGCAGGAGAGGCTGCGTCGGTAAGGTCGATGTCATGATCAAGGAACTGTCCCCATTGCCATACAAAGTCGGACATATAACGATCGTTGAAGATCGAACCGGACTGGCTGACGACGGCATTACTGATTTGGCGAGCACTGGCGCGATCCGAGCCAGCTGGGGTTGCAATGCCATTGCCGTAGTCGACGTCGGCAATGCGGAGCAGTTGTACGCCGGTGCTGCCCCAGTCGGGATTGGACACGTTGTTGCCTGTTCCATCCAGGCTCTGGTAGTCGGCGGATAGAACGCGTCGGTCCTCCAGCGGTTCAAACTGGATCGTGGTATGATGGCGTGATGCTCGGTGTCGACGGGCCTTGGCGAGCGAGACGGATAGTCGATTGCGATGAGGGCGAGGTGAATTCTTCATGCTGTGAAATCCTATAGAAATGTACACAATGCGGGATGCTGGCAGAGATGTGCAATTGGAAGTGGTGGCATCCGGGGCGGGTGAAGCCCGGTGACGGCACTGCGAGAACCGACGATGTTTTGGGGAAACGTTGAGTGTTGTGGAAACGCAACGGAAAGCGACGGTTTCATGGGAAATTGACGGTTGTTCGGGAACAATTGGCGGAAGAGTGTTTCGTTGTGAGGTGGGAGAGGAGTAGTCGCGAATGACGTGCCACGGAGCCCTGGCGATTGGCAAACTGTTACGGCTTCCCAATGTGTTTACGGTGGTGGGGAACGTGACGATGGCCTATTTGTTCGTGCATCAGGGGCTGAGCCCGTGGTGGGGATATCTCTGTTTGCTGGCTGCGTCCATGCTGATGTACATGGCCGGGATGGCGCTAAACGACGTGTTTGACGTCGAGGTGGACGCACGAGAGCGGCCCCAGCGGCCGATACCGTCGGGAGCGATTCGACTGGCGGACGCCACGCGGATCGGGTGGGGGTTGTTATTGGCAGGTTGGCTGTGCGGTGTACTGGCCGGATGGTTGCCCGGGAATGCGTCGGGGATGCCGTGGCGAAGTGGTTTATTGGCCACATTGTTGGCAGGGGCGATCGTGCTGTACGACGGCGTGCTCAAGCAGACGTCGGCCGGACCGGCGGTGATGGGGGTGTGTCGGTTCTTGAACGTCTTGTTGGGGATGAGTACGGGGGGATACCTGGCGACACTATCAACCTGGCAGCCGATCGGTTACAGTGCGGATCAATGGATGATTGCCGGGGGAATTGGCGTCTACGTGATGGGGATCACCTGGTTTTCGCGTGGGGAGGCGGGAGAGAGTGACCCGCGGAATCTGGCGACGGGAATATCCTTGATGTTGCTGGGTTTCGTGATGCTGTCGGAGTTTCCGAAGCTGGGGGCGTTTGCCGAAGGGGCGTCGGAGTTGACGATGGGAGAGCCGTGGCTTTGGACCTTGATCATCGCGATGCTCGCATTCACGATTGTATGGGTTTGCTATGTTGCACTTGGCGACCCGACGGCCAAGCAGGTGCAGTTGGCGGTGAAACAGAGTATCCTATCGCTGATCGTGATCGACGCGGCGATTGTGATGGCGACCTGCACGCACTTTGTTTGGACGCTGGTGGTATTGATGCTGCTGTTGCCGGCGATGTTTTTGGGACGATTAATGTATTCGACGTAAGCGGATGGGGCGAGTCGGGCATGCGGCTGGGTTACAACACGAATGGTTTAGCGTTTCATGCACCGATGGACGCCTTGCGTCTGCTGGCAGAGACCGGTTTCGAAAGTGTTGCGCTGAC
>JAGQPD010000822.1 GCA_020426865.1 Planctomycetales bacterium | reverse complement strand
ACCAGCCCCGCGTTCTCGATCTCGGCGGGGAAAAAGTCAAACAGCTTCGGCACCAGCTTGCCCGGCCGCTCGTCCGGTGCCCAACCGACCGGCCATACCTGTTTCCCGTCTTCGCTACGAGCGACCGCCAACCGAACCAGGCTTGTCCCCTCGGTCGGCCGCGGTACCAGCACCAGGCCGGCCGGGCGCAACGCAGCCGCCAGTGCGGTACCGAGCGACAGCCCCTGCAATTCATCCGGCACGTCAAATGGTTCGTCGATCGCCGTCTCGCTCCCAAGTTCCCACTGCAAAGGCTCCCCAAGCTGCTGCTGCAGCTGTTCCACAACCTTGGCCACCCGTTGCCCCTTGGTGCTGTCTGTGACCGGTGGACGCAGTTTTTCGCGAACGGCGTCCCATTGTTCGCCGGTCAAGCCAAGTGGCGCCAGCGAGCCGGCTGGTGGGTCGTCCTGTTTCGTGCCAAGTTTTTGCAGATAACTGCGTAGCTTTGGCAGTTCATTGGAACGAAACGTGGCGTCGGGCAACAGCAGTTGATTGCCGCGAGTGAGGATCGCAATCACACGAAATGTCGGTTTGGAAGTGCCGCTTTCCTGTCGCAGTTCCGGCTTCTCCCGCCCCGTCCCCGATCGCACTCGCAAACTGTCCAGTTTCAGCGACTCCAGTTTGCGCATCCAGTCCTGTGCCACACCCGGCGTCAGGTTCGGATGCGTGACGACCTCCAGCGAAACGCGGTTGGCCGAAGCCTCCTGGCCGCTGGCCGGCAAGGGAAATGCCAGCAGCCAAAAAAGCAACAGCGACCAAATGGAGCATCGGCAAAATGCTTGCGGTTGCATACATGCCCTACGACGAAGAGGAATGTTGGCCTAAAAAACCTATTCTACCGGAAACCCTCGTTTGCGCAACAGTGCAGCGGTATCGACATCGCGGCCGCGGAACGCGCGAAAGCCCTCGGCGGGATCGATCGTATCTCCGACCGACATGATGTTATCGTACAACTTTTGGGCCAATGCTGGATCGTAAAAACTGCCAGCTTCTTCAAAGGCTTCGGCAGCGTCGGCGGTCAAGACGTCGGACCACAGATAGCTGTAGTAGCCCGCGGAATATCCGTCACTGGAAAAGACGTGGGAAAAGTGGGGCGTACGGTGACGCATCACGATTTCCTTGGGCATCCCTAATTCTGCCAACGTCGTGCGTTCAAACGCATCGGGATCGATCTCCACATCGCCTGCCAAGTGCAGCTTCATGTCGATCAATGCGCTGGCCAGATACTCCACGGTATTGAAACCTTGATTGAACGTGGCGGCGCGTTTGATCTTCTCCAACAGGTCGGCCGGCAAGGGCTTGCCGGATTCGTAGTGCACCGCGAATTTGTTGAGTACTTCCGGTGTCATCAGCCAATGTTCGTTCAGCTGTGACGGGAACTCGACGTAATCGCGCGGTACCGATGTGCCGGACTGCGACGGGTACTGGACGTTTGAATTCAGTCCATGAAGGGCATGGCCAAATTCATGGAACAGTGTTTCCGCGTCATCCCAGGAAATCAGGACCGGTTGTCCCGCCGCACCTTTAATGAAGTTGGAATTGTTCGAGACAATCGGTGTAATCGCCTGATGGACGTTCTCTTGCGAACGGTAGGCGTTCATCCAGGCTCCGGATCGTTTGCCATTGCGCGCATACGGATCCAGATACCACAATCCAACGTGCTGGCCGCGATCATTTTTCACTTCCCAGATGCGAACATCCGGATGGAAGACCGGCAGGCCATCGATTTGCTCGAATTGAAATCCGTAGAGCTCGCCGGCGGCCCACATCATCGCCTCGCGCAGTTTTTCCAACTGCAAGTATGGTTTCACCTCATTAAAGTCCAAGTCATACTTGGCCTTCCGGACTTTTTCGGCGTAATAGCGATAGTCCCATGGTTCGATCGTTACGTCCGAGGTCTCTTTGTCGGCGATCGCCTGCATGTCTGCGACTTCTTGCTGGACGCGTGCGACCGCTTTGGGCCAGACCTTCATCATAAGTGCCATGGCGTTGTCCGGTGACTTGGCCATTTGCGGTTCCAGACGCCAGTGGGCGTGCGTTTCGTAGCCCAGCAATTTCGCGCGCGTCGCGCGCAATTTGAGTATTTCAGAAATAATGCCGTTGTTGTCGTGCTGGTCGCCGTTGTCACCACGACTGTAGTACGTCCGCCACACCTGTTCGCGCAAGGCGCGGTTGTTGGCGTACGTCAGGAACGGTTCCATGGCGGAACGCGTATTGGCGACGGCCCATTTCCCCGGCTTTTCGCGCTCGGTTGCCGCAGCTGCCAGGGCCGCCTTCGTGCTTTCCGGTAGGCCATCGAGATCGGCTTCGTCGTCGATCCATGTGACGTAGTTCTGTTCGTCCGCCAAGACGTTCTGCGAAAACTCGGTGAACAATGTCGCCAGCCGTTTGTTGATCGTCGACAGTCGCTGTTTGTCCTGCGCACTTAGCTTCGCACCCCGTCGCACAAAACTCCTGTACCGGTCTTCCAACAGTCGCTGCTGGGGACCACTTAGCGTCTTCCTCGCGTCGCTCTCGTAAATCGCGGCGATCCGCGCGAAGAGCGACTCGTTTTGAGTGACGCTGTCCTCATATTCCGACAATCGCGGGACAATTTGTCGTTCAATCTCCGGGATTTGGCCGAGATTCAGATTCGACGAATAGACAAAGAAGACGGTCGACAACCGGTCCAGATCGCGCCCAGCTG
>JAGQPD010000821.1 GCA_020426865.1 Planctomycetales bacterium | reverse complement strand
TCATTCGCGCGATTCGGTTAGAGGCGCTGGCGGTCGAGGAAGATAAGGTCGTGGCGGTCGGGCGCGACAGCAATAACAATTTTAATTTGACCTTTATCGAGATGAGCAAGGGGTTGCCTACGGCGGGGAACTCCATTCCCTTGGCAACCGCCGCTTTTAGTTTTGGTTCAGTCGCTCGCAGCTTTCCGAAGTTGTTTTCGCCGAGATTGAGTAGTGGTTGGCACACTCATACCAGACAAACGGCGGATCAATGGGTTGTCTTTCAGACGTCGGAGCCAATGGAAATTATTGATAATCGCGTCCCCTTGACTCTCACGCTGGCTTTTCAAAGCCAGTTTCCACAGGCGACCATGCGGTGTTACCGGCTGTCGATCACAAGCGAGAAGGATGCTGTCTTGCTGGAGTTACTACGGAACGAATTGCGCGATCCAAACTGCCGCAACGAATTGTTGTTAGGCGGGGCTTTCTTGGTTGCGGGTGAATATGAAGCGGCGGATCGGTTGCTGAGGAGCCAGATTGAATCGCAATCCGAGCCTCCCACGGTTGCCGTTGCGCTGGCCGCTGTCGCCCGGCAGCGACTGGGTGATCGTGTCGGCGCGGATAACTTGTTGCGACACTATTTAGAGACCTCGCTCGTCCCCATTAGCAATTTAGTGACATTAATGATGATGCGAGTCGCGATTGGCGAGGTTTGGGGACTATCGCCCCATGCCACGGCAACGGAATTGGACAAGTATGAGTCGCTGCGAGAATTGCGCGATCTGGATCGTTTGCTGTTGGTTGCCGACAATGCACCAATACTCTACCAAAAACGAATGAACTGGTACGCTCGACGCCAGATGTGGCCACGGGCAATTGAGGATGGGCGCAAACTCCTAGAATTAGCCCCGCACGATCGGCTGGGGTGGTTGCTACTCGCTCCGATATTGCTGCTAGGCGGAGAGGACGACTATGAGCGCTTCGCGGCGGACGCAATCGATCGTTTTGGGCAATCCGACAGCGTCCATGAGATTCACACGGCCGCTCGAATCGCGGGACTTAGTCCCGAGAACCGAGGCCTCGATCGAATTCGGATTGACTATGCCATTCGTCAGATCGAATTGCAGAACGTGCCACAAGATGCCCCTGCCTATATCTACCTGGGCAAAGCATTGCTCTGCCTGCGAGGCGGAGACAATCAGAGTGCCATCGAATGGGCAACGCGAGCCCATGAGTCGTTGCCAAATTCGGAAATGCGGGGAATGAAGTTGGCAATTTCGGCCTTGGCCAATCTAGCGTTGGGCAAATTGGAGTCCGCTCAGCAGTTGATTGCCGAATTAGAAGAGAAGCTACCCAGCCACGTGGCTGAGCGGACAGCCACCGATTTTGACGACTTTCCCCCGCTGGATCCGTCCGAGGTGACTCACAACCGATTGCCAATCGAGATTCTGCGACGAGAATATCAGCGGCGTGCCGCGACGGGACCCTCAACTGACTCGGATGAGCCGAAAATCGACAGAGAACAAAGCTAAACGGAGTTGGTGCCGATGCCGTCCGACACGAGTCACGATATGGTCAATTCTCTGTCAGGGCAGGAGTGTTTGCAATTTCTTTACGACGAGCTGCGCCGCTTAGCCGCGGCGAAACTGGCTCTTGAAGCGCCGGGGCAAACGTTGCCGCCAACAGCGTTGGTTCATGAAGCGTACCTGCGTATCATGCAAGCCGACCCGGAGCGGCCGTGGGGCAGTCAGCGGGATTTTCTTATCGCCGCCGCCGAGGCAATGCGGCGAATTCTGATCGATCGAGCTCGGGCAAAACGATCGCACAAGCGTGGCGGCGAAATGCACCGCGTTGCCTTATCCCTCGCGCTTCCGGCGCCATTGCGTGCGATCGAAGACCAGATCGCGTTCGATGAAGTCTTGAGCCGCTTGGAGGCACACCACGCGATGGCGGCACAGTATATCAAGCTTCGCTTTTTTGTGGGGTTTTCTCATCACGAGACGGCCGATGCTTTGCAATTGACGCGTCGGGAAGCCGATCGCGTCTGGAAACTAGGTCGCGCTTGGGTATTTCGGGAACTAGCCCGCGAATCTTAAAAATGTCGGTGCGACAGCTCTAGGAATCTCGCTGTTACTGGATGTGATTCCTTCGCCCACCGTGATCCGCCGAATCTAAATTCCGCGAATTTACCGCCCGTTCGGGTGTGCTCGCGAACATTCGAATCCCGCGGGCGAACGCACCGGCTACCTCGGTGGCATTCGTATTACGGGAGTCTCGCACCAACTCGCCTTTGATCTCTTCGCACCAGCCACTGATCCACAACATGCGCAACCCACTCCGACGCCATCCTCGTCCCTGTCCTCGTTTACTACGTTTCGAGAGCCTCGAATCGCGCCAAATGTTGTCCGCCACGCCGCGGCTCATCTATGATTCGAACGCGACACCCATCGACAGCAATCCTACCAACCTTCGCGCGGTCGGTGATGAAGTTATATTCTTGGCTACGCGTCGGGGCGGCGAGGTATCGCTCTTCTCCAGCAATGGAACGTTGGACGGCACACAAAGCCTACTCAGCGCGAACTCCGGCACGGCGACGCGATTCGGCGCGTGGCTCGAATCCTTGGGCAACTTGGCTGTCTTTCCGTATTCCACGCACGCGGCGGGCATGGAACTTTGGCGGACGGACGGTACCGAGACGGGCACGCGGATGCTGGTTGATATCGATCCGGGGGCATCCAAATCCGGTGTGTTCGACGATTCGCTTGTCGGCGTGGCGTTGGACAGAATCTACTTCCTGGGGGATGATGGAGTCCATGGTAAAGAGCTTT
>JAGQPD010000820.1 GCA_020426865.1 Planctomycetales bacterium | reverse complement strand
CAGCTTCGCTGGGCAAACAAAAAAGACTGGCCGAGCACCGTGCGGGGGCGCACCGGTGTCGGCCAGTCTCGACAGCCTCTCTCTGATTGCTAGTTTCGGCGCGGTCGGTGAATGCCTCCGGCCGCGTCAACTAAAAGCGAATGTACAACCCAAAGCCACTGCCACCGCCTCGGTAGTACGAATGCGATCCCGGATACGCATACCCACCGTATCCACCGTAACCACCAACACCTCGATAACCGCTGTAATACGGCGTGCCATAGCTAAAGCCGCCGCGATACCCCGAGTAATAACTGCTGTGGTGATGGTGATACACCGGAGGACCACCGTAATACCCACCTCCGCAGTGCCCCGCCTGGCTCGTCGCCGCAAACAACGACATGATCGCCACGGCAGCAACTGTCAACATCATTTTCTTCATCATGGCTGTCTCCCTTTCTCGCTTCAGTCGAGAATCTACTTGTGGTTGTCTCCCTGGCTTGCGACCGCCGCGCCGTCCCCCTTTCGCGCGTGAGGCCCCTCTGCCAACTTGACTTTCCTATCCCGCATACGGTGTGCCAGCCGCGACAGCATCGACGTAACAACTTAATACACAACCACTTACAACAATGTCCGGCTACCAAATTCGCCACCAACCAACCAAAGCGCCATCATCATGACAACACTTCGTTTCACGATGAGACAGACCGGTTGGCCTGAAGACCATCGTCATGATCGCCAAAACCGTGAGTTCCCGGTCACCGGTAAGTACAATGGAGGCGATCAACTTGTCGGACAACTTATCGGAACGGTTCATTGACTGAGGGGTCGCAGCATGCTTGTTGGTTCGAGGTATGGCGTTTCTGTTTTGAATAGCATTTCCCAGGACAGGTGGGGACAGCGATCAGCAACGACAATGAAGTTCACTATTTTGATGTTGGGTGCGGCAGCAATTGCGATGCTATCCTTTGAACTTCGCACAGCATCGGCCGTGGAACTTCTGGAAGGCGACATTGTTGTGGCGGATTTTGGTGCCGACCTGATCATTAAGGTCGACCCTAACACGGGTAACCGGCAGACGATCAGCGGTGGGGCGGTAGGATCTGGGCCATTTCTGTCGCAAGTTCGGGGACTCCATATCGATCCAACGGGACACATCCTTGTAACTGACGCTGATTTGCGCGCCATCATAGAGATCGATCCAGCCACAGGTGCGCGGTCGGTGATCTCCAGCGCCACGCACGGAACGGGCCCGCAATTCTCTGCCCCCTTTGCCATTGATCTCGACGCGTCCGGAACAATCTACGTGACGGACTTGTCGCAAGACGCGCTTTTTCGGGTCGATCGCACAACCGGCAACCGTGCGCTGGTATCCAACGCGAGCTTGGGAACTGGCCCAACGCTGGGCAATCCCACAGGGATCGACATCATTGACAATGGCAGGGCGTATGTTGGCGACCAGGTGTTGGACTCGCTGTTGTCACTCGACCTTGCTTCCGGTGATCGCATCGATTTGTCATCCGCCAGCGTTGGAAGTGGTCCATCGATCTCCAGTCCGTTTTCCGTGATTTCGGTCAGCGACAGCGAAGTCTTGATTTCCGACGCAAGCTTGTCGGTCATTCGCATCAACCCATTGACGGGACAGCGGACGACAGTCAGCGGCGCTGGTGTTGGCAGTGGTCCCGAGTTCGTGGATTTGCGGAACATCGCCCGCGGAGAGGATGGTACGATTTACGCCGTGGATGAAGATCTCGACGCGGTCTTGCGAATCGATCCCAACACTGGGAGCCGTTCCATCGTTTCCAGCAATGCCATCGGGTCCGGTCCTTCGTTTTTCGTTCCCGAGTCGATTGCCGTGGTAGGAACATTGGTACCAGAACCAAGTAGCTGCTGCGCACTGCTACTGCTGTCGTTCGCTTACCTGATGGTGCGCCGCGCAACGATGAAACAACTCGTGTAAAAGCAACCACCCCAAAGCATACCAACCGGCTCGGGAATCGATTGAGCGAGCAGCTCGGTTGTCGACGAGCCGAAGTTGTCTTTCCAGATTGTGTAATCGGCCGCGTCGACGACACCGTTGCCGCTGCCGTCGGCCTCGAGTCGCGACGTTTCGCCGAACGAATCTTTCCAGACCGTGTAATCGGCCGCGTCGACGACACCGTTGC
>JAGQPD010000819.1 GCA_020426865.1 Planctomycetales bacterium | reverse complement strand
GCGATGTTTTTCTTTTGTATTAGCACTGCTGGTGTCTTGTTTGTTAAGCACTTCAGTCGCCCGTGGCGCGACCATCACGTTCAGCGTGGAAGTACCCGCATCCACGCCAGCAGGTGACCTGATCTACATTGCTGGCGACTTTCAAGGTTGGAACCCCGGCAATCCCGCCTACGCGCTCGCCGAGCAGCCAAATGAAACATGGGAGATCACGCTAAGTCTGCCAGAAGGGAATCCAATCCAATACAAATTCACACGCGGAAGTTGGCAGACCGTTGAGAAGGGACCGAACGGCGAGGAAATCCCCAATCGTAATCTTACGCCCCAGGGCAACGAGACCGTCAACCACGTCGTTGCAAACTGGGCTGACGTTCAGTCGTCGACGGTTACAGGCCACGTTGAGTCGTTTGTGTTCGCCCCGTTTCTTGGTGGCCGTCGCTGCTGGGTCTACCTGCCTCCCGATTACTTCGAAAGTACTGCCAGCTACCCAGTGTTGTACATGCACGACGGTCAGAACCTTTTCGATCAGGCCACCAGTTTCGCAGGCGAATGGCAGGTGGACGAGGCTTGCGAATTGCTCATCGGCAACCGAGAGATCGAACCGATCATCGTGGTCGGCGTCGAGAACAGTGCGGCCCGGTGCGACGAATATACGCCGTGGGCTGACAATTCATTTGGATGCGGTGGCGGTGGTGATACGTACCTTCAAGCAATCCGAGATGTTCTGATTCCGGAGGTCAATCAACGATACCGCACACAAACAGGTCACACGAAAACCTACATGGCAGGCTCGTCACTGGGTGGATTGATTACAGTCTACGCCGGTTACGAATACGACGAAGTTTGGGGTCGTATCGCGGGCATGTCTCCGTCGTACTGGTGGGCGAATCGGGAAATGCTCAACCACGCAGCTGCCGCATCAAAGCCTGCAACGCTGAGTCATTTCTACCAGGACATGGGTACAGCTGAATCCGGAATCACCAATTTGCGTGCAATGCGTGACATCGCCATCGGACAAGGCTTTATGGAAGGTAACGATTTCCTGTCCGTGGAGGCACAGGGCCATGCACACAACGAATTCTACTGGTCGCTTCGCATGCCCGACATCTTGCGTTTTCTGATCGATCCTCCACCTCGTTGCTTGGGTGATTGGGATTGCGATGGCGATCAAGACTTGGACGACTACGCATACCTTGCAGACTGCACCAACGGACCGAACGTTACGCCAAACCCAACGATACCGGGTATCACACCGGTGGATTGCATCGAAGCGTTCGACTTTGATGCCGGTGGAGATGTCGATCTGACCGACTTCGCGGCGTTTACGGCAGGGTTTGCTCCATAATAGCAGATCAATCAATTACGTCGTGGTGTGCGTCGGCGATAGGAGGCGACTCTGCGGATACGCCGTCGCGACCACCGCGGTCCGTACGCTTGCCACCTTCGGTGCGTACGGACCGTTTGCTGTCGCCCAAACAAACCGACGAGGGCTTCAATCAACTGCATAATGATGTTCATGGGATTGTCTTGAAAGTGGGTTGAGATTAAGCAGCGACGAGGCTTAAAAGAGCTGACGATTGCGTATCGAGTTCGGCCCGTCGACCCGCAAAACAGTCGTGGCCAGACAGCTGCGTCAACG
>JAGQPD010000818.1 GCA_020426865.1 Planctomycetales bacterium | reverse complement strand
TCGACTCGGTGCCGCTGGTCCTGCCCGGCCGCCACAACTTCCCGGAAGGCGGTATCTACCAGCTGAAGATTACGAACATCACCGGGCGGGAGGGGACGGAGCTCTACCCGACGCTGGAGGTGGGCGGGACGACCCCCCGCACGGCCGCCTTCCTGGCCCACAACGCCATTCCCGTCCAGTTCACCGAAGATGACCTGGATCAGGTGGCCGTGGGCAACTTCGTGACCAAGGTGATCTACCTGCCGGATCCGGAGTTCCAGGAATTGGCGGAAGCCAACGTCGAGACGCTGGTCAGCACTCGGCTTGATCCAGGAGTTGATCCGATCGAAGAAGCGGATCGACGCGGCTCGATCTTGGCCGTGCTACGCATTGGTAACAAAGACATTGAAATGCCTGACGGCAGTACCGAGGCAATCTCGCACTTCCCGGGCAGCATTACGGCAGGGGCTCAGCCGGTCGCCGGCGCCGGCCTGCCGGGCGGCCCCAGCAATATGCCTCAGTACATCGCTGGCGTCACCGCCCCGAGCTACGGGATGACGACCAGCGGCACGCCGATCGGCCTGCCCGGCCCACCGCATGTACCTTTCGGCGGACCCGCCGGACTGCAGAAACATGTAATTCGGAATCATACCCACACGTATATTCCGGACCCGACCGATACGATCCGGATCAACGTGAAGCAGCATCCGCGAGTTTCGTATCCGGCACCACGTGATCGAGCGTGGATCAGTGAGTACAACAATCCGACTTGCGGCCCACACGTTGGGGCTCAACCGCAGTAACAAGATCAAACCTGCCAGCGTGGTGACGATGCCGAATGGGAGAGATCGCCACCGCGTGGGCACCCGGACAACCACACGGAAGTCTCGTCAACATCGAAAGTTCTATCAGGGAAATCAGCCACATGACTCGCACCACCACCTCGAATCACTCGAAGCGCTGGACGGGTCGGGCTGGTTACCGCAGCGTATTCTTGGCCGCGTTTGCCACTTGCGTGCAACTGTTGGCTTGCCATGTGACCTCGAGTACCGCGATTGCACAAGTGCATTCGCAGTACCGCGCGGACATGGAGCCGGGAGCGATTGGTCGCCAACAGCTCGCACGCGGTGGACCGCGGGCCGGATACTATCAACCGGTAGAACTGTATGGCGACGGACTGCAGATCTCTGTCGCTGACGGGCAAGGATTCGCAACACCGTCGGTCGGCAGCATCAAAGTTGGATTGCTGATCGGGCATGCGTATCGTTTTCAGGTATCGGGCCTGCGCAATCGCGAGCAGGTTCAGCTCTATCCGACGGTCGAGGTCATCGACCGACTGTATCCGCCGGAAGGAAAACGCGAACGGTACCCGATTCCGATCGAACTGACACAAGAAGATCTCGCGTTGGCGCTGAACAATCGCCTGGTGACGCGCGTGATCTATCTCGAAACACCGCAAAGTGCCGTACCGGAACGTGAATCACAAACCGCCGGGCAACGATATTTCGAAGTACTACCAAGTGACGATCCGCTGCAGGTTGCCGACGTCTTGGGGCGACCGATGGTGATCCTGAAGATCGGCTCCCGAACACCTACAGCCGACGGGCTTGACGATGGTTTCCTGTTGGGGTCGCCGCCGGTTGAGCATCTAATGGCCAGCACGACGGCACCAGCGGCGCCACCAACGGCGTCACGCGGCACGGAACCGTATATTGCACCAATAACGCATTTGAGTCACCCACAGGGCCAGTCCGCGACGACGTTCATGCCAGCCCCATCGCGAATAACGCTGCCCAATCGTGCGGCAGCGCGACGCTACTAAATGGCTGCGAGTTTTTCGCGAGGAGACGCACTGTCAACATGAATCATCCGCACGCATGCCGCCACTGTTCACGTCCGTGGTCCCGCGAGACTTTTCGCTGGGGGATTATTTTCTTCGCGACGATGTTGTTGTGTTCGTGCCAAGCACCGTCGGTCCGTACGACGATCACCGACGACGGTTTGTCCGTGGAGTCGCTGGCTCGAATCGCTGCCCCAGCGGCAAATCCCTCCGGAGCGATTCTTCGTGCGGATGACGAACCAACCGCCTACCCCGAGACGGCATCAACAGCTAATTATCAGGTCGTCGTGGGAGATATAGCATCCAACGCTGATCGCACAATCCCACCGCGTGGCAAGTTTCTCACGCGTCCGAATGAAATTGACCTCGTCGGTTTCGACGGCGATCCGTTGGCCGAGGCCTGCGGCGCGTGCGACGCGGATGGTGCCCCCTGCCCCTGGCGACCACCGGGCATCAAGGGCCCGTGGCCACGCGATGAATACCTGTGCGACGGCGGCGACGATCATCTGCCGGCCCGCGTCGATCAACAATGGAATGCTTCGGGGATCGACCTGGAGGATACGGTGGGACACTACGATACGCTGGGCGGCAGCGTGGAGGTGGTTGCCAGCAACCGCGTCTGTATTTACGCCCCGCGTTTCGCCGCAGTCCGCAAAGTCTCCGGTGCGGGCGTCGCCAGCGCATTGGATATCGCCACGCCGATCCGGACGGGCGAACCGGTAGGCGAATTCGCGGAATCGACAATTGCCGACGGCGTAAAACAGCCGATCGCCACCGTGCGACAAATCGGCACCTATGCGGCGCAAGCCGTGGAAGACCAACAAAAAGGTCTGCTGGTCGACAATCGCATCGTGCCCCATGAAAATCGTGAAGCGCTGTTACCGTACGAAGATTTTCAGGTTGTAAGCACTGGCCTGTTCGATACGAACGACAAGCCGCGTTTGGCGACCAGCGTCGATTCGGCGCTTACTTGGTCGCTCAATCAAGCGGTGCAATTGGTCGTTGACGGTCAACTACCGCTTACCGTCGAGGCCGACGGCACGCCGCAAACGTTCGTGCAATACGAATTGCAGGACCGAGGT
>JAGQPD010000817.1 GCA_020426865.1 Planctomycetales bacterium | reverse complement strand
CTGGATCTGATCGGGCTGCCGCCGAGTCCCGAACAAGTTGAACAATTTCTCAGCGACGGCGATGACGATGCTTGGGAATCGATTATCGACCGACTGTTAGCATCCCCGCAATATGGCGAACGCTGGGGACGGCATTGGCTGGACGTGGCGGGCTATGCTGATTCCGAAGGAGCATCCAATGACGACCCGGTTCGTCCTTGGGCCTATAAATATCGTGATTGGGTAATTCGCGCGATCGACAATGATATGCCATTCGATCAATTCATTACATGGCAATTAGCCGGCGATGAACTGGCGGAACGTCCCTACAAGAACATGTCACCTCGGCAAATTGACCAACTGACAGCGACCGGCTTCCTCAGGATGGCTGCCGATGGCACGGCCAGCAAGAACGACGAAGAAGCCCGCAATCAAGTTGTCACCGACACGCTAAAGATCATTGGCAGTTCACTCCTAGGGGCATCGGTCCATTGTGCTCAATGCCACGATCACCGTTACGACCCCATCTCGCAGCTCGACTATTTTCGACTGCGTGCCATTTTCGAACCCGCGTTCGACTGCGTCAATTGGTTACCGCCGACCGCTCGCCGCGTTAGTCTCTATAGGGACGAGGACATCGCGAAGTCTCAAGCGATCGAGGAAGAAGCCCAAGTCAAAGTCCAGGAGCGCAACGCCAAGCAAGAAGAATACATGGGCGCCGCGCTGCAAAAGGAGCTCGATAAATTCGCCACGCCACTGCGGGAACAATTGGCGCAGGCGTACGCCACGGCGTCGGATCAACGCACAGACGAACAAAACCGGCTGCTGGAAGAACACCCCAACATCGGGAAGCTCCATCCGGGTGTGTTGTATCAATACAATCAAGAAGCTGCCGATAAACTCAAGAAGCTGGACGAAGAAATCGCCGCGATACGGAGCAAGAAGCCGGCCGAGGAGTTCCTTCGTGTATTGACGGAACCCGGCGAGGCGACGGCGTTACCGGTCACGAAATTATTCTATCGCGGAGATTTTCGTCAACCACGTCAGGCCGTGCGCCCCGGCGGAATTGCCGTCGCGTCACCCACTGAGAGCTTCTTTTCGATTGCTGACAACGATCCGTCGTTGGCAACTTCGGGCCGCCGATTGGCGTTTGCTCGCTGGCTAACCAGTGGAAGACACCCAATCTTGGCCCGCGTCCTCGTAAATCGCATCTGGCTGCATCACTTTGGCAGAACCTTTGTATCCACACCCGATGAGTTTGGAAAACTCGGCACGTCGCCGACGCACCCCGAGCTGATCGATTGGTTGGCAGACGAATTCATGGCAAACGGCTGGAGCCTGAAACGATTGCATCGATTGATCATGTCGTCCACTGTCTATCGCCAAAGTTCGCTGGCATCGGAGCGCGCGCAGGCATCGGATGCGGCAAACGAACTGTATTCGCATTTTCCGACGCACCGGCTCGATGCCGAGATCATCCGCGACTCGATCCTCTGCGTAAGTGGTCGATTGGACGATACCATGTACGGTCCGCCGGTCGCCGTCACAGCGGATGATACCGGCCAAATCGTCATCGAAGGAGACCGCCAACGACGCAGCGTCTACTTGCAGGTCCGTCGCACACAGCCGATTGCGCTGCTGCAATCATTCGACGCCCCGGTCATGGAAACCAATTGTGGCAAGCGAGAATGTTCGACCGTCGCCACGCAATCTCTGATGCTGATGAACAGTCAATTCGTCATGCAGTTCTCGCGGGCCTTCGCCGATCGCGTTGCGGCGCGTCCAGCGCCCAGTGAAGCTGCCGGTGGGCGGAATAGCGATAGTGGCACTCCCACACACACCACGCTGGTTGACGACACCGTTATGTCATATGCCTGGCAACTTGCATACGCCCGACAGCCCACTGAAGCAGAACTCGCCAGGTCCCGAAATTTCGTGCAGCAGCATTTGAGATTGCTGCAAGCAAAACAAGTTGAATCGCCCGAGCAACAAGCCCTGTCCGACTACTGTCAATCGCTAATAATGTCCAACGAGTTTTTGTACATGCATTGACCGATAGTCCCAGGGCATCGCGCCAAACCATAGTGAGGCATATCGTTGAGCAAAAACACTGGCCACCTCAGTCGACGGCACTTTTTGGCGGAAAACGCCATGGGGATTGGCATGTTTGCCCTGGCATCGCTGTTGGCCGAAGAAGATGCCGCGGCGATCCCCCAAAATGTACGTCTCCAACCCGCAACGTTTGATCTCGCGCCGAAGGCTCCGTTTGCCGCACCACGTGCCCGCGCCATGATCTCGCTCTTTCAACATGGCGGACCGTCGCACGTGGATCTAATGGACCCCAAGCCGGAGTTGACACGGCTGGACGGAAGGACCTACGACGGCGAGGTGGGCTTTAGCTTCATCCAACGCGCAACAAAAACTCTGATGGGATCGCCTTGGAAGTTCCAACGGCACGGACAATGTGGCACGGAAGTATCGGAACTTCTGCCGGAACTGGCATCGATCGTGGATGATGTTTGCATTGTGCGGTCGATGCACACCGGCCATAACGGGCACGAAGTCTCGATTCGTTACATGAATAACGGCATTGCCGGTGTAA
>JAGQPD010000816.1 GCA_020426865.1 Planctomycetales bacterium | reverse complement strand
AGTCGTTGCTGGCCTGCCAACCAAATTCCAGTTGAAGACTCGGGATCGGGGCGTCCTCGCCAGCGATGCGTGACGCGCGGAAGCGCACTCGCAGTAACCCCTCCTCGGGAAGCTGGTCGCCCAGTTCGACAATCAACCTTTGCCGCGGCGGAATCACCGCCACAAATTCCGACGGCGGGGGATCCTGCGGAGCCGCCGCGTCGGGCTTCCATGCGTACTTTGCCTCAGGGTAACTCCACTGCGCAACGATGGTTCGTCCGTTGGCGTTGTTCTTGTAATGAGCTTGGCCGTGTCGGGTCTGGAAGACTGCGATCTGCCGTTGAAGTTCCTGCTGCAGCGTTTCTTCTGGAGCATCCTTGTGTGTTAGGCGCAACTGATCGAGTTCCGCTTCCTGGCCGGCCCATCCGCTGGCGGAGGCCGCCTGCATCGACACGCTCCAATATAGCGGTTTGGGTCGCGTTCCCCGCACTGTCGCTCGTTGTAACGCCCGGCGACCAAGTTGCTGATACGTCGCGAATTGGACCGCGGACATGTGCAGAAGCTCGGAACTGTTTTGAAAACCATCGTCCGAATTGGCCTCCGGCGGCAAGTCCTTTGCAAAGTCGTAAGGTAGGCCCAGCAGATCTTGCAGCGCATAGTTGTATTCGTAACGCGTCATCCGGCGAAACGATGAGTGATGTTGCTCACCTCGCCGGACGACCGATGCCGTATGTACTTCTTGCGACACCCACTCGACGATCGTCGCGCGGTCATCGTCGCTAAGGTCCGCCTGGTCGGGAGGGGGCATTTCGGACTTGCTGACTACCGCGAGAATCTCAAGCCACCATGAGACATCGTCGCCGTGTAGGAGATTGGGGTCGAGCGTATCAATACGCACATTCCCTTCTTGAGTGTCCGGGCCGTGACAATCAACGCATGCCTGTTTCAGTATCGGCTCGACCGTGGTCCGGTATGCGTCAAGTTGCGGTTGAGGAATACTGTCGTGCGCATGCGTCGCCGATTGCGCCCGATATTTCGATCGCTGCGCTCCCAGGGCCCTCAATTCATCAAGCGATTGTGTTGTCGGGCTCGTCGCGACTTTGATCGCCGTGCCGCTTTCCTGTGCGATGACCTGCCCAGCGCCGATCTCGACCATGCACCATAGCAAGAGGCCACTCACACATCGTCCCAATTCCATCGTTTTCGTCTCCCCCGTTTGCCATTCCCGGAATCCATTGATCACGTCCAGCATAACAGGAAAGCCATACGTTTCCACTCTTGCCTTTTCCGGCGCGACGGTTTACGTTCAACACGTTGTCGGCGTCGTCGAAAACAGCCAAGCGAGGGAAAGGATGAGGGAAAGCATGACCAAAACACTGAATTCTCGACGCACATCTTTGGTGTTCGCAGCTACGTTAGCGGCGATAACTTTCGGCGCATCTCCGTCGTTCGCGGACCCTTCCACGGCCGATGTGATTGTCTATGGCGCGACGCCCGGAGGCGTGTGTGCCGCGATTGGTGCTGCTCGGGAAGGAGTGTCGGTTACTTTATTGGAACCGACGAATCACGTCGGCGGTATGAATACGGGTGGGTTGAGCCATAGCGATTCCAATCAGTGTGCACGCTCGACCGTTATGGGGCTATTCGACGAATGGCACACTCGCATTGCCAACGACTATCGGTCACGCGGAATCGAGTTGCCTTACGATGTTCGCGTGAAGGATCAGGCGATATGGACGTACGAACCTCATGTGGCCGCCCGCGTGACAAAGCAGATGCTGGACGAGGCCGGTGTGCAAGTCCTTACCGGCCGCTATCTCCTCTCTGCAAAGAAGGACGGGCCGCGCATTACCGAGATCATCACCAGCAACGGCACGTTTACGGCAAATGTATTCGTCGATGCAACTTACGAAGGCGACTTGATGGCCGCTGCCGACGTCAGCTGGACCATCGGCCGCGAGGGGAGGGAGGAGTTTGGCGAATCGTACGCAGGAAAACAGTACCCCAAAAAGAAGATGGATATCAGTGGGTTCGGCGTCCGTGGCCAGCCATTGCCATTGATCACGACGATCGATGACAACCACCGCGATAACAACCACGGCAACAGTAACACGAGCGAGGCCGACGGCGAAGTGGCAGGTGACAGAAACGTGATGGTCTACAGCTTCCGGTTGTGTCTGACCGAGGACCCCGAGAACCGGGTACCTTTGCCGGAGCCAGACCGTTACGATCCCGCTCGCTTTGAGGTCGTTCGGCGGTACGTTCAGGCGGGTGGTCGAGTTGGATTTGACTTATACGCATTGCCAGGCAACAAGTGGGATGGCAATAACTCGATTGGCGGACAGTTTTCACTAGGGTTGGTTGGCGGCGGCAACGACTGGTGTGAGGCCGACGAAACGGGCCGCGCCGCAATTTGGGAGGCGCACAAGCAATACACGCTGGAACTATACCATTTTCTTACGACCGACTCGGCTGTGCCGGATGAAACTCGCCAAAAGTATTCCCGCTTGGGCTTGTGCAAGGACGAATTCGCGGACTACGGTCATTTTTCGCCGGCACTCTACGTTCGCGAGGGACGGCGCATGCGCGGCAAGTATGTCTTGAGCCAAAACGATATCCTGGAAGAGCCGGTGAAGGATGATCCAATCGTTGTCTCGTCATTCCCAATTGATTCGCATGACTGCCAGCGGATCGCTTTGAAAGATGGAGGCGTAATCAACGAGGGTACGATCTTCCCTGTCCGTAGAGAGGATGTGAAACAGGGATATGCTTATCACGTTCCGTATCGCTCGATCGTTCCGCAGCCGACGGAATGCTCGAATCTGCTCGTGCCGGTAGCACTGTCGTGTACGCATGTCGGCATCGCATCGATTCGCGTCGAGCCGACATGGATGGTCTTGGGACAAAGTGCGGGAATCGCCGCGGCGCTAACCTGCAAAGAACAGCCCCAACGATCCGTGCAAGAGCTTTCGTATTCGCGGCTACGCGATCGCCTGCTGGGCCAAGGCCAGGTTCTCGAATTGCCACGCTAGACCGGAATTTCCGGCCTCTATTCCTTCTCCAACCAGTTTTTGAGTTCCTGAATTTGTTCAGGTGTTAGCCGCTCGTCGGGCGGCATGTATCCGAAATCAACGAGGACGCGAATTGAATGTGCGTGCAATTGAAACAGGGTTGCACGAGTGCCTTGATGATCGTGACACTGGCTACAGAATTCGAGCGTCAGGGGTTTGCCGGTTGCTGGTTTCGGCGAGTAGGAAGGGAAAAAGAATTGCGATCGTGGTTGCGTCGCAATGTGTTCGTTCAATGCGGCTGCCAGTTTCGCGTCCAGGACGAGGTCTTCGCGAGCCGGATGGATGGCGAGTGGCCCCGACGAATGACATTTGTAGCAACTAGTTGCCTCAAATTGTACACGGTCCGGATGGATTTGCGCAAAATAGTCTTGCGGCGGTTCGACGGTCAGGTCCTGCACGATCGAGAAATAACCCCAGCCGGTATCGGACAACGTACGTTGTACCAACAGATACGCTCGGACCATTTCGTTCTCAAACGCGGCGATGTGATTGAGCATCGGCTGGCGAATGACGTCTTCCTGCGTGCTCACGAGGCCCACGTCAGACACAGGAATGGCATTTCCCTGGTCGAACCACGCTTTGGCCTGTCGCATGTAGGTTTTGACGTCATCCTCCGAAAGTCCCGCCCCCGTTTTGCCCTGATGAGGCGGGAACCTCTTTACTGGAGATGTCCACACTTTTTGGATCTTTTCGGCGCCAATGTTCGACGATTCCTTGACGAACCGCTCGCGCGTAAACCACGCCAGTTCCAATGGCGGCTCCAGCAACAAACCCGTTGCCAATGATGCCGCGGGACGAATTGGTGTGGCTTCGGAGCTGCCAGATACCGATTGGCCCTCCTCGCCCTGAGCACCCGCAATGGCTACGGTGGTCGTCAGGATCGACAACAACCCAAGCCCCAACCAACCGGAATGCATCGACCGTGTCATAGCTTGCTCATGGAAAATTAAGGATCGACCAACTCGATGCCGGACAACGTCTCATTTTAGGCACTTTTCGGAAAAAACAAAGGTAGCCGCTCACGTTGGGCACCACCGTGACTCCTGGTTTCGTGCAACAATTCATGCGATAATCTGTCGTGAGATAATCAGTCGCACAACAATTTCGATGGTCGGTGGGAATCTCTTACAATATTTTAAATCGGCAAGCGAATGGTGTTAACGGGATACACACACTTGACGGGAGGTTGGGTCGCCCAAACGTGGAGGGGGGAGCTATGAGCACATTTTTTAATTCCGTAATGTCGCTACCTGTCCCTTTCAACATGGTCGTGTTGATCGTGATGATCGTGGTGGGGGCGAGCGTAATTAGCGCTGTCGCTAAGGAAATTCGACGATACTTCTGCCACCAGAGCGAGTTGGAGTTTAAGCGTGAGCTGATCGATCAAGGCTTGAACGGCGCGGAAATCGAACGTATCGTGCGCGCCTCGTCGCACTTGGCAAGCGGTCGATCCGAAGACGCGCCCGGTCGGGCTCATTCCGTCAGGTAATTCTGGCAGTTGTGAGCTTGGCACCGCACCGTAGACTTGGTGACTTGGAAAGATCCGTACGAGGTCACGAACCATGGCGATTTCTGTTGTCGACCCGATTTCGCCCGCTCTGAACCGCACCAAATGGATCCTGTTCCAACCGTTTGATCTGGAAAAATGGTTGAAGCTTGGCTTTTGTGCCTTTCTGGCGTCGTTAGGCGATGGTGGTGGAACAGGCGGAGGCGGAGGAGGTGGGGGAGGAGGAAATGGTCCCGGCGGCAATGGCGGGGGCCCGGGATTCGAACCCGTTTGGCAGTGGGTCCGAGATCATTTTACAATGATCCTTTCGATTGGCGCCGTCGTTCTTGTCGTCGGCATTCTTTTGGCGCTGCTGATCACGTGGCTGAGCAGCCGCGGCAAATTCATGTTCATCGACGGTGTGGTGCGAAATCGTGGCGCCGTCGTCCAACCATGGCGGGAATTCCAAGCCGAAGGGAATTCGTTGTTCGCCTTTCGGTTCTTGTTTGGTCTTGGTTGCTTCGTTGTCTTTGTCATGATCGCCGCCATCAGCGGGGGGATTGCCTGGCCTGATATCCAAGCCGGGAAGTTTGGCGGACCAACGTGGACTGCCATCGCCGTCGGTGTATTGCTGGTAATTCCGCTGGCGATTCTCGCGGGGCTGGTAAAGTTTTGTCTGACGCAGTTTGTTGTGCCAATCATGTATTTGCGTCGCACCTCGGCGATCGACGCATGGCACGTGTTTCGGTACGAACTGTTGCCCGGCCGCGTAGGCACGCTTTTTTTATATCTATTGGCGATGATCGTGATGGGCTTCTTGATCGGAATGATCGCCT
>JAGQPD010000815.1 GCA_020426865.1 Planctomycetales bacterium | reverse complement strand
CCTCACTCATGTCGTTGACGATCACGGCAACCCGTGAGCCTTGACGGTTCGCAAGCACGTGGTTGAGAACGGTTGTCTTACCGGCTCCGAGGAAACCGGAGAGAACAGTTACAGGGAGTTTTGATGACATAGGCATCACTCGCGCGATTGAGGTCTATTGTTTACGCTTTGAACGATGACGGAGAGTTACTCTGCTGAGGAATTACGGAGGGACTCATCGAGCCCCGCGACGATCAGGCCCGAAGACGTTGGATAGGCTGTGCGGAACACCTCCTCGCCATTACGAAACGCGATGTAACTGGGGCATACAGAAACGCCAAACTGCCTTGCAATCGCAGGCTGCTGGTTCAGATCAATGCGACGAACCACCAGTTCCCCTTGCTGGCTGGCCGCTAAGCGGTCGATCTGCTCGCACATCTCATCGCAGCGAAAGCAGCCAAAGGGGACGCAGAACTCAATGAGAACCGCGTCATCCCCAGCGACAGCGTCGGCAAACTCGTCTGCCGAGACATACGGGACTGACTCGACTGCGGGAGTGTCGGACTCAGTTCTTGTCTCTTCCTGGCAGCCAGTCGATAGCAAGAATGCGACAGTAATCGCTGCTCCCAAAATGGACCTCATCGATTTCGCCCCCGACCAGCGAGGAGGCATCCGAAGACAGCACCGGCAAAAAGCAGCAACGACGATGGTTCGGGCACCACGCTGAAGTACGCGAATGAATCCCCGTTAGCGTCGGAAAAGCTGCCGACGAATACGCCGGAATCATTGATTCCGTCGATCGAGGTTTGCACTGCGTTAGGAGCAGCGATGCCCGCGAGAAGACGGTCTGCGGTGCGAATGAATCCGAACTCCTCAGTGAACCCAGGCAGAAAATAGGAACCGACAACTACGCCCGCATTGTTGATGTCGTTCGCGGACGTGAAGTTACCATCAATTTGAAAAAGGTCGAAAGTGACACCATCGCTGCTGATGAATGCTGAACGAAACTCTCGTCCAACGAGGATTCCTGAGTCATTTGTGCCCCAGATGAAAGTGAAGACGTCGGAGGGCCCGTCAACCGTCGTCAGACTGCCACCGCCAATCGAATCAACTGCGCCAAGGTACTCGAAGTCTCCAACGGTCGTGTCGTACCACCCGACAACTGTTTGACCATCGTTGGTCACTTCTGTGATCGCCGCGTCGGGTTCTGGGTCTCCGGGAGGCGCGTAGGCAAACTCCAAGTAACTGTTGTCGTCGATATCGAACACCCAACCAAACGACACCGCTGTAGTGGGATTGTCCTCGATTGCCGATAACCCGGCGACCTGCCCAAGGTCGTTGATGCGATGAGTCTGCGCTGAGCGGCCATTTGGCAAGCTAAATGTGTAAATCGTTCCGCTTGGCTCCCTGACCCAGATGTCGAACTGGTCGGTTCCATCCACGAGGTACGAGCCAACAATCTGTCCGAGGTTGTTAACGCCCGTGGCACGCTCCTGGGTACCACCGGGGACATCGATGATAGTGAAGTCGAAGGCAATTGCGCTGGCTGTGGTGGCCAACATGACGACGAGGGTGCTTAGCGCATTGAATGATTGCTTGAACATGGAATGAATCTCCAAAGAGTGTGGTTTAAGTGATCATGACAATGGAATACAGGCGGCTCGCCTACGCTCTACGCAGTCTTCTCGACCGAAACGCCACGACGGCAAAGGCCAAGATGCCCGTGGAAGATGGCTCGGGTACTGGAGTAGCAAAATACGAACGCAGATTCTCATTACTATCTTCAAAGCTGCCAACAACGATGCCAGCGTCGTTAATGCCCAGAGCGAGGGTGAACTCCGCACCGGGGACATCAAGAAACGAGAACAGCCCCGATTCATCGCGAAGGAATCCTCGCGATCCGCTGAAGTCAAGATTGGCCACATTGCCGACAATCTCACCGAGGTTGTTGATATCGTTTGGCAACGTCGACTTGTCTGCTGCAATAGAGAACGACGTAAACGTGCCATTCTCATAAATCACACCCGGTGTCGAGCCATCTGGCTCAAGCGACCATCCAACTTGAATGCCGTCATCGTTGATTCCACGCGTGACCGTGCCGCTGCCCAACGAGTTGAACAGCACCGTGGAAAAATTGGGGTTAGCAATATCGTACTGATGGCTAGTAATGAAAAAGCCACTCGAGAAATCGAATACGTATCCAGCAATCATGCCGGTATCGTTAATGCCCCAAGCGTAGTTGGTATCAAACCCCGGTCGATCAATATTTTCCACACCGGCACCACGGTCAACAAAGCCATGCTGAAAACCGGCTTCCTGCCAATACCCTGTGAATTCGCCAGCGTCGTTGATACCGAAGAGCCGAGTACCGGTGGATCCCAGTACGGCATAGTCCGTAAACGTGTCTGCGACGCTGTCCCAAATGAATCCGCGACGGACCCCGGTGCTATCCAAGTAGCTGCCCACCGCGGTCCCGTGATTATTGATTCCGAACAGTTCGGTTTCTGTCGCGCCTGCAAACGGAACGTCGATAATTTGATAAGAGTACTGAGCTGCCGTAACAGGAACAGCCAGAATACACATGCTGAATGCTGCGAAGAGACGGTACATCATTTTGTGGATCCTTGGTAGCAAAAAAACTAGAAACGAGTTAGATGTGCAAACGAACGACAGCGATCATGATCGCCGCATCGTCCGCCGAGTCAGTGTGATTAGCCCCAGGCCAGCAAACAGCGTCAGCGTTGATGGCTCTGGCACGGGCGACGATCCAAATCCGAAGAAGATGACGCCTGGATTCGTTCCAACGAGCTGCCAAGTGCCATCGGTGAGATCGTAGCGAGCTACGCCTCCCAGCCGCTGAGAACCGGTACCATCGTCGATGAAATTGACGGCACCAAACAGCGCGTCGAACTGACCGTCCTCGTTTTCGTCGACACCGGTTAGCGCGGAAAAACCGCTGTAAGAGAACGGGCCGTTGGTCACGCTGCCCACCGCGCCAACGGCGCCAACTACGGAGGCAGCGCCTGTATCTGGATCGAGAGAGATCAGCGAATCGGTATCAAGGTCAACGCCGTACAACGTGTTCCCAACCGCCCCGAGGCTGATTAGGAAAGGCTCTGCCGTACCGAGAGGGTTCCCCGCTGCGGTGTCGATTGCATCGCCGATTTCTGTGGCGCTACTTGAGATGGGAGCAGCTACTCCCGTGGTGATGTCGATGCTGAAAAGCTGCTGCGTGTCGAAATTGGCGTCGAACGGCAGCAGGAAGCCGCGTCCGTCCGGCAGAATCTCGAAACCGGTGGAGTTGAGCCCATTGCTAGCGCCGATGTTCGTCTGCACCGCCGTGGTTGGTTCAATAACCCGCAATTGCCCACCTGAGAAGCCAAGCAAGCGTTGGTCGGCAGTCCCGGCAAGTGCGGCGGGAAGCCCCGTCGTGACGGGTGACACCGGGGTCGCAGTACCAGTGAGCGTGTTGATGGCGTAGACGTAGTTTTCGCGGCTGTCATCGTGGCCGGGTTGCCCTGGAGGTATGCCGGGGTCGCCGGGAATGAGCAACTGGCCCGATGCAAAGATCGTCGCCGCCGCAACGGTAGCGGGAGAAAGAACGATGGCGACAATAGCTAGCGGTACGAGCACGAGTGCGTGCCGAAGGCATTTACGCTTCATGAGGTCGACTCCTGATGTCAGTCTAGTGGGGAATGATGGAAAGCCCGTCCGTGCGACCAGCACGCACATGCAATAGAATTGCAGAATACCGGTAATGCAATTGGATTGCAAGTGGAGGGTGCGACCATCTGGCCATATAGCCCTGAAGTATGCACATGCAATGCACTTGCAATCGCTGTGCTCGTTGGCTAGATTGGATGTTTCCGTCCCTTCTAGGAGCCAACTCAACCGTGTCCAAATCAAACGTGCAAGTTCCCGAGCCAGATGCGACGTGGGCGAAGCAGGCCCTTCGAGACTCAGCTCTTCGTGCCACTGCTGCAAGAGTTGCCGTGATGAAGCTGCTGGGCGCAGCGGGAACTCCGATGAGTCATGCCGAAGTCGTTGAAGCGTTGACGGAATTCGGGTTTGACCAATCGACGCTGTTCCGCTGTCTGAACGAAATCGCCGATGCCGGGCTGGTATCCCGACTTGATCTTGGCGACCAGGCAAGACGCTTCGAGCTGCGAAAGACGGGCGGTGAGGTCGAGTTCACTCACCCACACTTCATGTGCGTCGACTGCGGCGAGCTAACTTGCATGAAAGACTTCTCGGTGCAGATCACGCCTTCGCGCGGCCCGCGGCGTGACAAGCTTGGCACTGTCACCGAAATCATGATCCGAGGGCATTGCGGGAATTGCGATACGAGAAGCAGTCCAGAGAGAAGCAGTCCAGACGCGCTACCCAACTGCGCAACTTGGCGAAACTAGGCAGAAGCAGTCCAGACGCGCTACCCAACTGCGCCAGAAGCAGTCCAGACGCGCTGGGCTGCTCAAAAT
>JAGQPD010000814.1 GCA_020426865.1 Planctomycetales bacterium | reverse complement strand
TCGAGGACGTCCCGGGTGTCGGCAAGACGTTGGTGGGCAAGGCACTGGCCCGCAGTGTTAGCGGCGATTTTTGCCGCATACAATTTACGCCCGACCTACTGCCCAGCGATATTTTGGGAACCGGAATCTACGACCAGCAATCGGGCAAGTTCAATTTCAATCGTGGACCAATCTTCGCAAACATCGTCTTGGCTGACGAAATCAATCGCACCCCTCCGCGTACTCAAAGCGCGTTGTTGGAAGCGATGAGCGACGGACAGGTGTCGATCGACGGACAAACGCATGCGTTGCCTGACCCGTTCATGGTGATCGCCACGCAGAATCCATTCGAGTTCGAAGGGACATATCCGCTGCCAGAAAGTCAGTTAGACCGATTCCTGATGCGACTTTCGATGGGATATCCAGGGCGGGAGCACGAGCTGAGGGTGTTGGCCAGCCATCGGTCCGGTGAACCGATCGCCGAATTGACGCCAGTGGTCGACCCGGCACAAGTCGTACAGCTGCAAACGGCGGTTCGCGACGTGACCGTCGAGGATTCGATACAGGAGTACCTCTTGGAAGTCGTCGACGCGACCCGCAATTGTGAAGAGTTACACGTCGGTGCAAGTACACGGGGTGCCCTCTGCCTGTATCGTGCGGCCCAATCGCTGGCACTGATTGAAGGCCGCGACTACGTGATCCCGGATGACGTGAAACATCTGACCGTTCCCGTCCTCGCTCACCGTGTCATCGCCAAAACCTATCTTCACGGGGGACAACGTGCCGCGATCGAGGCCATGATTCGCCGCCTGGTACAACAACTCCCGTCACCAGAGTGACATTGTTATGTCTCGCATTCGCACGATCATCTGCCGCGAAGGGTGGTATTACCTGTTCGTCCTGGCGTTTATCGTGGGCGGGGCCATCATGCGCGAAATCAACCTGTTGATGGTCATCGCCGGGATCATGATGGGCCCGTTTATCTTGAGCTGGCGGATGGGAATCGCGTCGCTTCGAAAACTATCGATTCGCCGGCGAGTCCCGGGATCGGTAGGGGCCGGAGATATGCTCGTCGCGGAGATTGACGTTCGCAACAGCCGTCGCCGTGGCAATACCTGGTCGCTGATCGTGAGCCACCGAATTGATTCCGAAGGCGCCGATGGCGGCGACGCAAGCAATGAAGTTCAACTGGCTTTTCCGCTCGTACCTGCCGGTCAAGTGCGCGTCGCTACGTATCAGGTCCGACTGCAGCAGCGCGGCAAGTACAAGTTCGGGCCGATGACGCTCACGACTCGGTTCCCGTTGGGGCTGCAAAGCAGCTGGCTCGTCACCCGCGATGAACAACGGGTCCTCGTATTCCCGAAGCTCGGTTTTCTTACCCAACGCTGGTCCAAACTCGTGCAACCAACTCGAGTCGGAAGCCAACAATCGCAAAGCCGTTTGGGAAACATGGAAGGAGAATTCCACGGGCTGCGCGACTGGCGCGATGGCGATAGCCAACGTTGGATCCATTGGCGGACGACGGCACGGCGCAAAAAAGTCACCGTGCGAGAATTCGAGCGTCAGCCGGACCAGCAAATGGCGATATTGCTTGAGCTCTGGCGACCCAGCGCGATGGGACGCGCAACCTACGAACCGGCCGAAGAAATTATTCGCTTTGCTGCCACCGTTGTCGCGCATCATTGCCGTCGGGGCGGGGGCCGGCTGTTCCTCGGCATCGCCGGGAAATCCGTCGATACGATGTCGGGGGTCAGTTCCATCGGGCTGCAGCAAGAGATTATGGAAGCGTTGGCGATGGCCAACTGCAGCAGTGAGGACCGGCTCCCCGAGTTACTGGAAATTGCCACCGGCCAGGTCCAGCCCGGAATGCGCACGATCATTGTTAGCACGCGTCCGGTCGACCCGCATGATACCGAACGTTTTTCGAACGTATGGACCGATCCCCGCAAGCGCGGCGCGCTGTCGCGGGTGCTGTGCCTTGTCGCCGGCACATCCGAATTCAAAAGCTATTACGAAGACCAGACACCACATGGTCATTCTGCTGTTGCCGTGCCGCCCAATTCGAACGACCACACTCGCGCCCGGACAACCACCGCCAAGATCGATAAGCAAGGAGGGCTCGTGCAGTGAAAGTCGATCGGCTTCTGCAGATTAGTGTCGCCAGCATGGCGGCACTTGCCACAATGCTGCTGGGGATGGGACAAGCCAATGCGGTCCTTCCGACCGTGGCAATCTTCACCGCCGTAACGTCGGTCGTCTTCACCGATCATTTGGGGTGGTTTCGCTTGCATCGGCAACTGGCCAATGTCGTGGCGCTCGTCGCTGTTACTTTTGCCGTTTTTGATTTTTTCAGCAACGATCCCGAACACCAATTGCTCTCAATCGCAAATCTGCTGATCTATCTGCAATTGATCTTGCTGTTTCAAGAAAAACATGAACGTATCTACTGGCACTTGGCGGTCCTGAGTCTATTGCAAGTTGTCGTCGCCGGCGCTTTGAACTTGGGCTTCGAGTTCGGCGTGCTACTTCTGTGCTACATGTTTATGGGGATCACCTTTCTGGTGCTGATGTTGATCTACCGAGACATCGGTGCCTTTGCGCCACATGCGGTCGGCGTCGCCACCGGCGGAACGATAGATATCCAGCCGCAGAGCGTGGGCTCCGGATCGGCATTGACCGGTCCGTTGTGGCGGTCTACCGAAAAACACCTCGTACCGGCGGTCGAAAAAGATCCCACGGCAACCGTCATTCGCTGGGCGTTGGCGACTCAAATCTTGAAAGTCGGTATCTGGACGCTGCTGCTGGCGTCATTGATCTTTTTCTTCACCCCACGGTTCGGAAATTCAGGGTGGAATGCAACGGACGGGACCCGACGTTCCAATACCGGGTTCTCCCCCGAAGTGTCGCTCAATCAAATGGGACGGATCTTGGAAAGTCCGGAAACCGTGATGCGGGTCACCTTTCGAAATTATGACACGGGCGAGCCATTCCCGGTGCGATTCGATCCCTATCTGCGTGGCTCGATCCTGACGACCTATCAGCCATTCAAAGGGACATGGACGCAACGACGCAGCTACATCGGTGGCCGCGAACGAGACATGCCGCCACCGCCACCAGTCAATAATCTCGTCGTCGAAGAGTTCTTGTTGGAGCCGACTTCCTCCCCAGTGTTGTTCGGTGCCTTTCCCGTGTACACGATCCCCGCCACTCCTCGGTCGGTTCGATTCGACTCGTTCAATACGCAACTACTGCGTGACTCCGACGACGATCCTCACGATTCAGGCCAATACCGCTACAGCCTCGGTACCACCGGCTTCCTCCCCAACGGCATGCAGGCTTCGATCACCCCCTATGATCAACGCATTCGACGACGCTCGACCCGCTTCGATCCCGAATTGTTCATGGACGATTTCCTGGTTTACGATCAAGAAGCGTTACCAACTGTTAAAAAACTGGCCGATGAAATCTTGGCCGATTCCGGTCTCGAACCGGAAGACCGCGTGCCGCGCATTCGCTTGTTGGAGTCCTATTTTCGCAACCCCATTCGCTTTACGTACACGCTGGATTTCAGCGACTATCGCCCCGAAGGCAAGGACCCCATCGAATACTTTTTGTCGGAACACCGCAAAGGTCATTGCGAATATTTTGCCAGCGCCCTGACGTTGATGTTGCGCAGCCAAGGGATCCCCTCGCGACTTGTCGTCGGCTACAAGGGCGGCGAATACAACACGGTAGGGCGATACTACCAGGTGCGCCAACTTCATGCCCACGCATGGGTGGAAGCGTACATCCCCGCCGATCAAATCACCGAACGACAACTTGGAATTGGTGAGTCGGCAGAGTTTGGCGGATGGCTGCGGTTGGACCCGACCCCCTCGGCCACCGAACCGACAACCTATTTTCCCGGTGCTGGTTATTTTCTAAAACTCAGCGAGTTCCGCGACTATGTGCAGATGTTGTGGAATGAATACGTCGTCGGTTTGAACAGTCGCCGACAGAATCAGGATATCTACCAACCGTTGATGCAGCAGGTTCGCGACACGCTTGCAGCGATCATGACGCAGCGTGACGAATGGTTCAAGCAATTGGCGATGCGGCTGGGCATCGATTCGGCAGAAAGCTTTCGCGAGCGTTACTTCAATTGGCAGGCCGGACTGATCACAATCGCCATCTGCCTGCTACTGGTCGGAGTGTACCGCTTATTGCATTATTGGCTCGGTCCACCATTACGTAGCATTTGGCTTCGGCTCAAGACGATGCGACGAAATGCTCGCCGTCGCCGTCGCTCGACCGTGGAGTTCTATCAGCGATTCGAGCGGCTATTGGACCGCCACGGCTTGAAACGACCCCCACAAGCGACCCCCTTGGAATTCGCCAGTATCGCGGCCTCAAGCCTGTCACTTGATCACGACCCCAGTGACCTGCGGATGGTCCTGGAAAGAATTGTGAAAAAATACTATTATGTTCGCTTCGGCAAACACGAATTACCCACCGCCGAAGTCGATTCACTTCACCGCCTGATGGACCAACTCCCTCTAAAAAACTAATGTTCCGATCGACGGTCCGTTAGCGAACCGACTTACTCCACATTGCGTCTTCCGCAAAGTTCATCTCACCCGCCCTGCCGTTGAAGTCTGGAATATGTGACGTCGTGTTGACGTGCGGTCCACGACGATTCAACTCTTGCGACAACTCCGTAAGAAAACCACTCGAAGGCT
>JAGQPD010000813.1 GCA_020426865.1 Planctomycetales bacterium | reverse complement strand
CAAGGATATGAAATCTGGACCCGCCTGCTGCGGCCCCATCTGCCGAATACCGCAACCCAACGATAAAAAAAACACCATCCCAACTGTCACCGATGGAATGGTGCTGCATCGTGTCTGCTCGAACTTATGTCTGCTCGCGTCGCTATCAAGCAAACTAACCAGTTTTAGTAGCGACGTCGTCCGCCGCCGCCGCCACCACCACCCCGGCGTCGTTCCGTCTTCGGCCGCGCTTCGTTGACCGTTACCTTGCGACCCGCGACCTCGGCAAGGTTTACGCTCTCAATCGCTTGCTTCGCCTCTTCACTGTCAGGCATCTCCACAAACGCGAACCCACGCGACTTCCCCGTTTCGCGGTCCATGATGATGCTGACCGACGACACCTTTCCATACTGTTCGAAGGCCGCGCGCAGGTCACCTTCTGTTGCCGTGTACGAAAGATTTCCCACATAAATGTTGGTCATGACCCAAATACCCTTCCACAAAAACCCAACCTGGCGACAAAAAATGTGTCGCGAAAAACGTGTCGCGAACCGATCCAGCTACTAGTGCAAGGGAATCGAACCATTCCGCCTGGCATTAGAGAAGGCTCGTCGCGCAGAGCAGATTATCGCCGCCGTGCGAATTATTGTCAATGCAATCGACATCGCACCACCCGATTGGGGATGCCAGACCCCGGTCGCTTCCGGTCTACAACCCCAAGAACGGAACCGGCAACAAAAACGCATGCTGCTCATACAAACTCCACGCACCATACCAAGAAATATATTGCGTGAAATAGACAATTAACACGTAGATCAACACGATCGGTAAAGCGGCAAACCGGGAAAACCATCGGAAAATTGCGTGCCGTGGCAAATTGCGGACTCTGGCGCGTCCCATCGCCCATCCGGTAAGGATCCGCGCCGGGATGATCGAGATCACAAATACCAAACTCGGTAACCATGCCGCTTCGCGCGGTATCAGTTCCGCCTTCAGTACATATAAAGGTAATGCCAATGCAAGTGTCACTAATAGTGCGAACCAAAATGCTATTGGCGCCCGACGAAATTGAGCACGCACGCCCTGTAGATCCAAACCCGATCGCCACCGATTGCTCACCGCCATGTTCACTTGCAGCATCGGTAGATAGAGGAGGACCATGCCCAGCAGCAGCGCCCCGATGACGGTCACGCCCCCCCCACCTGAGCCACCTAGTCGCCCCCCGATTACCATGAGCGAGATGGGCAACCACAGCCAAATCATCGCGACGAGGAACCCTTTGAGGCCCAACGTGAGAAGATGGGGGATTTGTAGACGGCAGATGACGTCGTAGGTTCGGTCGCGGGCTTCGGCGTACATCCTGCGGCGCCGCAACCGATGAACCAATGCCACGGGCGCTGGCCAGATAAAATGACGCAATCGCGCACCTCGAAAGAGGGCCCAAGCGATGTGCCCCAAAATCAACGCTGCCAACATCCAAAATGCAACATTCCATCGGCGGCTCACCGACTCCGACGCATCCAAGAGCTGGGCGGAGTATCGCAGGTCCGATACGAATCGCAGTGGCAACAGCGCCACCCACGTCCCCAGGATGGCTCCGCCAAACCTGCCAGCCAACCACACACCGGGCAATCCATCGCGAAGACGTCCGGATCGTGCAACACGCGCCGAACATTCCAGCAGGTATCCGAGAGTCGCGAGTTGGAGGACGGGAATGGTGGCGACCACTGCCAGCCCGATCGTGAGACTCACTAGACCAAAAACGAAGGAAACGCTAGAGGTGGTGCCGTACCAGAGGTAGCGGATCAGAGTGCCGATCGAGATCGAGTGCGGTGGGACGACCGCCGCGACGATCCGGCTTTCGGATTCCATGATGAGGATTGGTTCGGTCATGGAGCTCACACCCTGGATGAGTTCGTGCCCTGATGAGTTGCGTTGGTCTTTTGCCGCTCACCAGTAACGGTTATTCGGCAGAAATCTGGAGTTCTTGATAAAAATCCAGCCAACAAGCGACAATAATGCCATAAACGGGACGAATAATCAAAAAGGCGCATAAAATTTCGTCGGTCACGGTTAGGAGCAAGGGGAACCTCCGTGCGAGATTCGATCTTTCTAGGGCTATGCATAGCGGGTGGCTTGGCTTTGGCCACCTACATTTCGCCACGTGAGTATCCGCCATCGCGGGTCTCCCTTGAGAATTGGCAGGATTGGGAAGACGTCCGGGAGATAGCCGCTAGAATCGACGAGGAATTCAGTCAGGCTTGGGCAGAGGCGGGGCTACAGTCTGCCGAGTTGGCCGACGATTTAACGGTAGCGAGGCGGATGTCACTCGGCATGACAGGAACGATTCCGTCGTTGGAGGAGATTCGCGCATTGGAATCGCTATCGCCGGAGGCGCGCATCCCGTGGTGGACCGAGCATTTATTGGCGGATCGTCGGTCGAGCGATTACCGTGCGGAGCGATGGGGACGAGCGCTCGTCGGCGTCGAAGGGGGACCGTTTCTGATTTATCGGCGCCGCCGTTTCATTAGTTGGTTAAGCGACCAGTTGCACGCCAATGTACCGTATGACGAACTTGCTCGGACGCTGATCACCGCCGAAGGTGTGTGGACCGACTCGCCGGCGGTGAATTTCCTCACGGTAACGGCAAATCCCGAGGACGGGAATCGACCTGATGCCATTCGTTTGGCAGCTCGCACCTCACGTGCCTTTCTTGGAGTTCGACTTGATTGCGTGCAATGCCATGACGACAATTTGGGAGGTCCATGGAAGCAGTCCGACTTTCACGAATTGGCAGCGTTCTATGCGGGAGTGCGAAACTCGGCGTTCGGCGTCCGCAACGAACATCGCGACTATGAATACAAATACCTAGGCCAGGACGAATCGATCACGATCGCACCTCAAACACCATTCGCCGACGATTTGCTCAACGACACACCCGCGTCGCAACGCATGCAGTTGGCAAGTTGGGTGACGCACTCAGCGAACCGGGCATTCGCCCGTGCCGCCGTCAATCGAGTCTGGGCGATGGCGACGGGCAAGCCGCTGGTCGAACCGATCGACAGCATCCCACTGTCCGGACCCTACCCGCCCGGCCTCGAAACACTCGCCGACGACTTCGTCATGCACGGTTACGACCTGAAACGACTTTGGCGAATCATCGCGATGACGAAAGTCTATCGCCGTGAAAGTCGCGCCAATTTTGAAGTTACCCGCGAACACGAACAGGCGTGGGCCGTTTTTCCGGTCACGCGCCTGCGCGCTGAACAAGTCGCCGGAGGGTTGTGGCAATCCGCCCGTCTCAAGACGGTCGACGCACATTCCCACATCGTGATCCGGCTCGCTCACGCCGCGGAAACGTCCGAGTTCATTCGTAGCTACGGCGACGCCGGAGAAGACGAATTCAGTCCATCGGCTGGGACAATCCCGCAACGGCTTGTGCTCATGAACGGCAAACTTGTCCGCGATCGCACAAAACAAGACCTCGTGGGAAACGCCGCTACTCGCATCGCTATGCTACTACGTGACGACCAGCGCGCCGTTGAAGCCGCCTACCTGATCGTTCTGACGCGTCGCCCAACCACCGCTGAGCTTGACCACTTCCATCCACAATTGGCATCTGCAACTGCAGTGGAACGTCCCGAACGAATCGAAGACATTGTCTGGACGTTGTTGAATTCAACCGAATTTTCTTGGAACCATTAGATGAACAGACGCGAATACTCCTGCGGTAGCTCTTCCCACTGGTCTCGCCGGACGTTTCTGCAGGCGACAGGTTTGGGCGGCATGGCCTGGCTAAGCCCACTGGCGCAGGTGCTGGCCGAGCAGCAAGAGACCACCAGCAAACAAGTTCCGGCTCAATCCGTGATCCTCCTTTGGTTAGGGGGCGGACCCAGTCAACTGGAGACATTCGATCCCCATCCCGATACCAAGATCGCAGGCGGAACCACAGCCGTGGAGACTCGATTGCCTGGTGTCCAATTCGCGGCCGGCTTGCCACAGTTGGCAGACGTGGCCGACGACCTCGTCATTGTCCGCAATGTTGTCAGCCGCGAAGGCGACCATGAACGGGCCGCTTACAACGTCAAGACCGGCTACCGCCCCGACACAACGCTGGTGCATCCGGCGCTTGGTGCAGTGATTTGTCATCAGCTGCCGCGCGGGAAGACCGATATTCCCCGACATGTCTCGCTGTTGCCCGATCAATGGTACGGACGTGGCGGTTATCTCGGCCCGCAATACGACGCATTTCGAACCTATGATACCACCGGCCAACTGCCCGACGTCCACGCCAATGTGGATCCCAAAAGGCTGACCCGGCGACTGGACGATCTCAGCGTTGTCGAACAAGCGTTTGCCAAAGGGCGAATCAACGAACTAGAACTGCATCGGACTCAGCATCGCGCTCAAATCGACGATGCGTTGCGCATCATGGAGTCCGAACAGTTACAGGCGTTCGATGTTCGCGACGAACCAGCTCGACTGCAACGGCAATTCGGCAACACTGAGTTTGGACGAGCCTGCCTGGTCGCCCTGCGTTTAATTCAAGTCGGCGTGCGCTGCGTCGAGGTGACGCTTAGCGGTTGGGATTCGCACGTCAACAATCACGAGATCCACGCTAACTTGAACTCGCAACTCGACCCGGCAATGTCAGCCCTGATCGGTGAACTGAAGCAGCGAGACCTGTTCGACTCGACAGTCGTCGTCTGTGCCGGCGAATTCGGACGGACTCCGGAAATCACGCCCGGAGCCGAAGGGCGTGGGCATTGGCCACACGGATTCAGCATGGCGATGGCTGGCGGAAAACTGCGGCGTGGTACCGTCCTCGGCGAAACTTCACCCGACGGGACCCCAATTGCCTTCGAACAAGGCACACCGATCGCCGACATTCATGCCACCGTGCTGCAGGCCCTGGGGATTGATCCTGCCACAGAACTCATCACTCCCGTCGGCCGTCCGTTGAAATTGAGCGAAGGAAAACCAATCCGCGAATTACTAACTGGCTAGACCCTCCACGTTTGCTCGTCATTGTTCTGGCTCTTTGTAACGCGCGGGTGG
>JAGQPD010000812.1 GCA_020426865.1 Planctomycetales bacterium | reverse complement strand
CCGTACAGCTCAAACGTATGCTCCGACTCTTGTCCCAAATCGGTCAACTCAGGGACACTGGCTTGCATCCGAAACGCCATTTCATACTGATGGATTCGCGTTTGCGTATCGGGGTCAGACAGCCTCGAGTAATTCAGTTGGTTCAACTGATTAATGGCATCGATCGATTGACGCCGGATGTTGGTGGGCACGCCGGGCGGATTGCCGATATACAGAATCGGATCGCCTTGGCTGCGGAACGAGACTCCGGCATATTCTCCCGGCAGGAACCCGGCGTTCCACAATCGCGAGGAAATCGCCTGTTCCTGTTCACGATTGCTGGGAATGGCGACCAGGACGACAAACGACGGAAGGTCCAAATTCATGGAGCCCAAGCCATAGGCCGCCCAAGAGCCGAGGCAGGGGCGCCCCGCGACTTGGGTTCCTGTTTGCATCGCCATCATCGCCGGCTCGTGATTGATCGCTTCGGTGTACATACTGCGAATCCAGCAGATATCATCGGCTTTCTTTGCCAACCACGGCAGCAGGTCGGCATTCATCCACATGCCACACTCCCCTGCTTGATGGAATTTAAACTTTGATGGTGCGACAGGAAATCGCGACTGACCACTGGTCATGGTGGTCAACCGTTGTCCCATGCGAATCGAGTCGGGTAATTCCTTGTCGTACCATTGATCCATCACGGGTTTGTAGTCGAACAAATCCATCTGCGAAGGTCCACCGACCATATGCAAATAGATGACGCGTTTCGCTCTGGGTGCGAAATGCGGTCCGATCGCTCCGGGCAAGTTTTCGGCACGTGCCAGCGAGTCGCCCAGGAGAGTGGCCAACGCGGTCCCACCCAGCAGGCACCGTCCGCTGGAAAAGAACTGGCGGCGAGTCCACAGGTTGCTGTCGGTTGAGCGTTCCATGTTAGTTCCTCAAATTACGATACGGAAATCTGATCCATATCACTTACAAAGTGTTTCGTCCAAATTGAGCAGTTGATTGCAGGTCATCGTCCAAGCGGCCAGGATCGCGACATTTTCGTGGGTGCTCGCAGCGGAATCGCCCACATGCGTCAATGCCGCGGCTTCCTCGCGATGGCCTTCGTAAAACTCCAGATACTTCAATTTCGACGCAAGAATTACGCTCACTTCGTCTTCCTGAAGCGATCGCCCGAGCACCTGCCAACCGATCCAATTGGCGATCAACGTGTCGTCTTCGTGTTCACCGGTCAGTGCCAGTTCGGCCAAATGGCGAGCGGCTTCTACGAACTGCGGGTCATTCAGCGTCACCAAAGCCTGTAATGGCGTGTTGGTACGTTCGCGCCGCACAGTGCAGATCTCGCGACTTGGTGCGTTGAAGGCTTCCATATTCGGCGGCGGGGCCATACGCTTCCAAAAACTATATAGCGTGCGGCGGTACAGCGACTCACCCGTGTCTTGCTTGTAATCGCGAGTGTTCCCTCCCGGCAGGCCGACGACGTTCCAGATCGCCTCCGGCTGATATGGCTTGACGCTCGGGCCATACATTTTTTCGCTGAGCAACTTACTGGCGGAAAGTGCATAGTCGCGGACCATTTCGGCATCCATCCGAAAGCGGGGGCCTCGCGATAGGAACACGTTGTCACGATCCAACTCCAGCTTCGCCTCGGTCGCTATCGACGATTGCCGATACGTCGCACTCATGAACATCATTTTATAAAACGCTTTGATATTCCAGCCTGAATCGCGGAACTCGACGGCCAGCCAATCGAGCAATTCCGGGTGACTGGGGAGGCTTCCCATCACGCCAAAGTCCTCGGCCGATACGACGATGCCGCGTCCAAACAACTCCTGCCAAAAGCGATTGACGGTCACTCGAGCCGTCAGCGGATTGGCCGGGTCTACGACCCATTGTGCCAACCCTAACCGGTTGTTCGGCGCATTGTCGGCCAAGGCGTGCATTGACGCTGGTGTGTTTGCCGCAACCTCCTCTCCGAGCTTGTCGTATTCCCCACGCAGCAGAATATTCGTCATCGGTTGCGAATCGGGTCGTTCTTCCTGGACGTGTGTCACGGGACTTCGAGCTCGAATCGCTTCGCGTTCTGCTTCCAGGTCCGATACGCTTCGGGCCAGGACGGGATACTGATCGTCTACCGACTGCAAGAAGTGCTCGTACAACGCATTCTTCTGTGCGTCGGCCAATTGGTCACGCGGCACTTCCAATAGTGCTCGTAGTGGCGCGACGCTGTAAATGGAGTGTAGCTCACTGTCCGGGAGCGCTCGGGCATAAAGTCGCAGGTCCTGGATCGCTGCGCCGTCGACGATCTGCGAATTGCTACGGCCGCCTAGTCGCAGAGGTGTGTCGGTACGGATGTCAGCGTCGTCAGTCAGCGTGCCGGTTTCGGTTCGCAAGTCGACCCGTTTGCCATTGACGTAAATCTTGATACCGCTCGGCTTACCAGAGCCGTCGTAGGTCGCAGCGATGTGTTGCCACGCGCCTGTGGCGAGAACGGCATCTTTCGTCACGACTTTGATGGCATTGTCGGGCCAATGATCGATGATATGCACAGCCAGGTTACGACCCTGCTGCCAAAGGTCCCAGCCACGATAGTTCTGCTGCTCGTCCATCCGTGCGACGATACCGCCGGTCGACTCCGATGCTGGCTTGAACCATGCGGCGATGGTGTAGTTCTGTTGCCGATCAAAGTTGCCCGAATTCCCCAAACGAACGGCGCTGCCGGGGCGGATTACCGGAGCAGCTCCGAGCTTGCCATCGGCGACCCACTGGACGTCCACAGTGGCTTCGAATGTTGCCGATGGAGACGGCACATCGGTTGTTTCCGGCGATTCTGCGGGAGGAGCGTTGACGGCGTGGAAGACGCGGCCAGCGCCTTCGTTCAATGGCAGATGCAACAACAGCGCATCGTTTGGTATCGCCGAATCGATCGATTCGGGCGTGATTCCCGCAACCCACTGGTCGAATTCGTCGCGCGCATTCTGTCGGCGTTCGTCGCGTGCCTTGGTGGCGCTGGCAATCTCTCCTGGCAAGGCATTCCACCTGGTCAGATCGTCCCCGGTTGGCACAACGATTACCGGACCAAGACCGTCCTTGACGTTTCCGTCGACATGCTTTTGCGTCGTATTACGGAAGTAGGCGGCCAGCGAGTAAAAGTCCCGCATCGTGAGCGGATCGAATTTGTGATCGTGGCATTGACAGCAATTGATAGTCATGCCGAGAAACACCCAGCCAAAAGTCTGGACGCGGTCGGCGGCATAGATCGCAAGGTTTTCTTCGGCGATCGTGCCACCTTCATTGGTGGTAATATTGCAACGTTGGAAGCCCGTCGCGATCCGTTGGTCCATCGTGGGGTTTTGTAGCAAATCGCCGGCGAGCTGCTCAACGACAAATTGATCAAAGGGTTGGTTGGCGTTGAAGGCTCGGATCACCCAGTCGCGGTAGGGCCACATTTCCCGATAGTTGTCGAAATGTAAGCCGTGCGTGTCGGCGTAGCGGGCGGCATCCAGCCAGTAGCGAGCGCGGTGTTCACCCCAGGTAGAATCGGCCATCAGCCGATCGATCCATTCGGACACCGCTTGGTCACCCTGCGCGCCGTAGTCGCGGGCGAAGCGTCGAGCTTCATCGGGGGAGGGGGGCAGGCCGGTGATGTCGAGATGCAAGCGACGGAAAAATGTTAGGGAATCGACCTCTGGTGCCGGTGTCAAACCCATGGATTCCAGCTTTGACAACACGAATTTATCGATCGCGTTCTTGGCCCACGCCGTTTCGGCCGTGGTTGGGGGTTCTGGTCTTTGGGGCGGGATGAAAGACCAGTGCGGTTGGTATTCCGCACCGGCGGCAATCCATTTTTCCAGTAGCGCAACTTGTTCGGCGCTGAGTGTCTTCTTTGTGGCCGGCGGTGGCATTAGCAGGTCGGGGTCGGTGGTCTTGATGCGAGCGATCAATTCACTCGCGTCTGGTTCGCTGGCCGTAATCGCCCCGGCGTCGATCGCCGCCTCACGTTTGTCAAGTCGCAAGTCCGCTTTGCGCGCGGCACTGTCGGCTCCGTGACAAGCAAAACAGTTCTCTGCGAGAATCGGCCGGATGTCGCGATTGTATTCCAAATCGGAACTGCCGGATGGCACTTCGGCCAACGATTCCGTGGAAAGCGTGAGCACGGAAAACGCCAGGAAAATCGCAGTGTGAAAACGGAACATGGCGGGGCAGGGTGGTCTGTGAGGAACACAAATGGATTTCACGTTTGCACTCCCTATGGTAAGTGGTTGACCACCATTATACATCGAACAAATTGCCAATGGTATCGGCCCTCCCGCCGTTCCGCGGCTTGACCCTCTGAGTCGAGCGGATTGACGGTCAGCAGGTAGCTTGACTCACCGGGTCGAGTAAAATACGGTAGCACTTTTCCATGCGGTACAGAAACAACGAGTCCGCCCGCAATCCGTTGGGCCAGCAAGAGCACGACTTGGGACATTCAAGCTACGGGGGAAGCCGTGCAACGTGACGATGCCTATCGATTGATGACCGAGTACACACAGAGCGACAGTCTGCGCAAGCATATGTTGGCGGTGGAAGTGGCGATGCGTGCTTATGCTGTAAAATTCGACGAGGATGTGGAGCGTTGGGGGATTGTCGGGCTGCTGCATGATTTTGACTACGAACGGTGGCCCAACCCGCCCGATCATCCGCTGAAAGGGGCCGCTATCCTTACCGAACTTGGTTATCCGGCTGACGTCATCTATGCGATCAAATCGCACGCCGATTACCTGGACGATTGTCCGCGGGTATCGTTGATGGATCGATCGCTATTCGCGTGCGACGAACTAGCAGGGTTTTGTACGGCGACCGCGATGGTTCGCCCTGAAGGGATCCGCGGGATGCAGGCTTCGAGCGTCCGGAAGAAGATGAAGTCCAAAGGATTTGCTGCCAACGTCAGCCGTGACGATATTGTGCGAGGGGCCGAGGAGTTGGGCGTGGAATTGAACGAACACATTCAATTTGTAATCGACGCCATGGCATCGATCGCCGAGGAGTTGGGCTTGGTTACGTAAGCGGCCTGACATCGAAAGTGCCACCGCTGTCCCAGCCGTGGAACATTGGGATACCTCGAACCTCGAGGTATCTGCTATTCACCCTGTACGCATCGTGTCACTGGTCATCGTCAGATCGGTGTTCCACGGAAATGGGTGGGTCGCTGGGGGGAATTGCGGTGGACAGTGTGTCCGCAGCTTCGCGACGGATGGCTTCAAACTGGACCCAGTTTGGCCACATCGGGCCAAAGTCACCAATCGATTGCGTTTCGGCGAATTTCTTTTGAAATTTCAGTGCATCGCGATATGCCGTCTGAGCTTGGGCGTCGTCCCCCATCGCGTGCAGCGTCATTGCGAGAAAGTATAGCGATGCTGGTTTGCCTGCCGGATAGTTGCTTGCTAGAGCACGTTCGATGGCGTCCTTTGCTTCCTTGTTCTTGCCCATGCGGTAATACAACATCCCTCGGCCTCGTTGATGCAGGGGATTGTTGACTCGGCAGGACAACTCGACGAGTCGTTCAATTTGATCGGTAACGGGGCTATCGGGAAGCAGCAACGCCCAACCGACGAGATTGTGTGCAATGTTGCCGTCCCGCGTTTCGCCAAAACGGTGAAGCATGACGTCTGAAAGTTGTCTTGCGCGCTCATG
>JAGQPD010000811.1 GCA_020426865.1 Planctomycetales bacterium | reverse complement strand
CAAGTCTGACTCGGCAGGTCCGCCGAGGCATTTCGTCCTGGAAGGTTGTATTCGAGGACGCTCAAACATTGATCGTACAAAGGAGCTAGGCAGCCATGACGAAACAGATTACGCCAAGCAATTTACTGGTCGGTCGCCGCTTCGTCTGGTGCCAGGTCGCCATTCTCGCGTGTGTCGCTGTCGGAGTCGTGTACGGTGCCAGCGCGGTGAATTCACGTTTGCCGTTGCCGGAACTGAACGAGTATCCGCGTCAGGTGCAACCGACCTACGACTATCCGTTTATGGTATCCGATCGTCAGTTGTCGTCGGTGTTGGAGAGGATACATCCGAAGTTTAGCGAGAATCCGACGAAAGTGAATTTCATTGACCACGGGATTCGCCTGTGGGGCGTCGACGCACAGTTCGAAGACGGTTCCTTTAGCGGAAAACAAATGCTGGCGATGCTGCTGCAAAACGGTACGTTCTCTGCCAATTGGGGGGACAAAAGCCCGCCTTTGCTACAACGAACCGTGCATGGTGTGTCAGTGTCGACACAGGAGGGAAAAGCATCGGTCAGCCACGTCGATCACTTGATGGGAACGTTGGCCGAGTTGCAGTTGCCGCTGTCGTATCCCATTTCCACGGGCAATGGCCCCGCGGAAGTTCGCGATATTCTGCAGCACGCACTGACGGAGTTTCGGCTGAATCAACGTGAGTACGAATGGACGGCGCTTGCCGCAGCGTTCTATTGCACCGATGGTCGAGCCTGGCAGACGTGCGAAGGTCAGGTGATCGATTTCGATACGTTGGCCGACCGGCTAATGCGACAACAACAGCCACAGGGCGTGTGCTACGGTATGCACCGCGTCTATACGTTGACGATGTTCCTGCGGATCGACGAGCAGATGCGGCCCGATGGTGGCCAGCCAGGGTTGCTGTCGCCAGTGGGGCGCCATGCCGTTGAAGAGTATCTTCAAGAGATTACGCGGTCATTGTATGCCACGCAATCGGATGAGGGATATTGGGACGGCAACTGGCCCGATCTTTCACATCCAGTGAAGGACCCGGGAACGGGGGAGATCAGTCGCCGCATTCTGGCGACCGGCCACGCTTTGGAATGGTGGGCGATGGCACCGGAGCACTTGCACCCACCGCGCGAGACGATGGTCCGCGCATCGCAATGGCTGGTGGCAACAATCGAAGAAATGGATCCGGCTCAGGTCGAGAAGAACTACACGTTCCTGACACATGCCGCTCGAGCACTCGCGCTTTGGCGAGGCTGTTCGGCAGCCGAATTCGAACGACGTCAGGCCACGGCAGGCATTGGCGAAGGCAAAGAAAACATTGTGGCAATCGATTTCTAACTTGAACTGAGGATATGAAGATGCACATTGATCTGGTCTCACTATTGGCAGTGATCGCGTTTTCAACGGTGGCCGTATCGATCGATCTGAAGACGCGGCGAATTCCGAACTGGCTGACCGTGTCGGCGGCGATTGTCGGACTGATCTATCATGTTGCTACCGGTGGAATGTCCGGACTGTGGCTATCGCTGGGAGGTTTCGCCACAGGGTTCGGAGTGCTGTTGGTACTGTGGCTGACTGGCAGCGGTGGCGGTGGCGACGTGAAGTTGATGGGTGCGGTAGGAGCCTGGCTAGGTGCCATGCCGACGCTGATGATCTTTATCGGTAGTGCAGCATTTGCTGCCGTTTGTACCGTGGTGATGATCATCTGGAACCGCATGAAGATGTCGTCCGTATCACGGGAAGGCAACGTGAAACCACCGACCAAAGAAACGCTGCTCAGACAGACGATTCCTTACGCTCTGCCAGTCGCACTGTCGATCTGGACGCTATTGGCGATTGAATTGAGCCTGCAATGTTACACGGCTGTCCCAGCCGTTCGCCCCTCGCTTCGCCCCTCGATAACTCCGTCTGTCCCGTCCGATCCTCCTTCCTCCTTGGCACAAACACAAATAGACGCTGGAAATAGTAACTGCGCCGTTCGTTAGGCATCAGCAGGACACGCTAAAT
>JAGQPD010000810.1 GCA_020426865.1 Planctomycetales bacterium | reverse complement strand
TTACACGGCTGTCCCAGCCGTAGCCCCACGGCTGTCCCAGCCGTAAACCAAACGCCCAACACACACAATTCAACCAGCCAGGCAACTCCAGACCAGCTGGGGACAGCTGGGGAACTTATGATTTCGATTGTCATCCCGGTATACAACGAAGCGGAAAGCCTGTCGGAGCTGTACGCTGAAATAGCGGCGATTAGCCACAGCCAGAAGTATGAGCTGGATCTGATCTTCGTCGACGACGGTTCGACCGACGATTCCTGGGAAGAGATCCAACGGTTGGCTGCTACCGACGCGCGCATTCGCGGAATGCGATTCCGTCGGAATTTTGGCAAGGCTGCGGCGTTGAGTGCGGGATTCGATGCAGCTCTCGGACAGCTCGTGATGACGCTCGATGCCGATCTTCAAGACGACCCGCGTGAGATCCCCCGTTTTCTGGAAATGATGGACCAGGGACTGGATGTCGTCAGTGGCTGGAAGCAACGTCGGCACGACCCTTGGCACAAGGTATGGCCGTCGCGGATCTTCAATCGCATGGTCAGTTGGATGACCGGCGTGCGACTGCACGACCACAATTGTGGTTTCAAATGTTATCGTGCCGAGATCTTCCGCGAAGTGAAGCTTTACGGCGAACTACATCGGTTCGTACCTGTGTTGGCCGCGGCACGGGGATATCGGGTCGGAGAGATTGTCGTGCATCATCGCCCAAGGCAGCACGGCCAATCGAAGTACGGATGGCTGCGCATTCCCAAGGGGCTGCTCGATCTGCTAACGGTCAAGTTCCTGACCGGCTACGGGCAACGACCGCAACATCTGTTGGGATCGGCCGGCCTCCTTTGCTTTGCGGTCGGGGCCGGGTTGCTCGCCTATCTCACCTTCCTCTGGTGTTTCTCGCGATTGGCCGTCACGTGGAATTGGGAAGGTTGGCAACCAGTTCATCTGCACCAACGGGCGATGTTTTACTACTCGCTGGCGATTCTCTTTGTCGGGACTCAATTCATGACAGTGGGGTTTCTCGCCGAACTGCTTACCGCTTATACTCGACGTGACGTCGCCCCGTATTCGGTGGCTGACCGGACCCACGGATTGGCCGATTGGTCGCGTCGCGGCGACCAGCCCGCTCGGCCCCACAGCGGCCACCGCGAACGTATTCCGGCCCGAGAAATCGCACAATCGAGGATTGATAATGTCTGAAACGATCAGGGAAGGACTGGCCAGCGGCACTGAACGCCGAGCACTACGGCGCGGCATCTATCTGTTGCTGGCACTCGTTTCCCTGGTCAATATGGCTGCCCGAATCGCGGTCGTTTCCAGCGAACACAAACATCCGTTTCTGAGCGCCAACGATCGCAGTCGGATGGTAGCGATTCGTGCGATGGTCGATCATGGCACGTTTATTATCGACGATGTTACATCCGATAAGGGCTGGCACACCATCGACAAGGTCCACCACGAAACCAGCAAGGACGACGAAAAACACTACTTTTCCAGTAAGCCGGTATTGTTTCTGACGGTTTTGGCTGGCGAGTACTATGCACTCCAGCAGATGTTTGGATGCAACATCGCGGAGAATCCGTACTTCGTCGGTCGCACCATCATCATGTTGACGAACGTCGCACCGATGGCCCTATTGTTCTGGATCATTGCTTGGTTCCTGGAAGAGTGGGGCACAACCGACTGGGGACGCATATTCGTTATGTTTGCTGCCACTCACGGCACGTATCTCAGCACTTACGCCATTACCATCAACAACCATGTGCCGGCGGCCGTGACCACGGCGATCACCCTTTGGGCCGTGGTGAAAATTATCTACCTTCAGTCACGCAGCGGCTGGTTGTTCGCGCTGGCCGGACTGGCGTCCGCCATGACCGCCGCCAACGAATTGCCAGCGTTGTCGCTGCTCGCCGCCACAGGCCTGGCATTGCTGTACGTGGATCCCAAAAGGACGCTGATGTTCTACACACCTGCCGCGGCCGTAATCGTCGTGGCATTTTTCGCGACCAATTATCTGGCACACGAGGATCTGCGCCCGCCGTACATGCACCGGGACTGGTACGTGTACCCGAAAAGCCACTGGCTACCCGAAAACCGCAAAGGAATTGACGCGGGTGAACCGATTCGCTGGAAATACGCCTTACACATGCTCGTGGGCCATCACGGCATCTTCTCGCTAACGCCCCTGTGGATTCTCAGCATCTTTGGCCTGGGTATGATGATCGTCAAAAAGCAACAGCGCTGGCTGGCAGCGGCCGTCTTGACCCTAACGATTGTCTGTATCATGTTTTATATCTCACGACCACTGCAGGATCGTAACTACGGGGGGATGACCAGCGGATTTCGCTGGATGTTCTGGTTCGCACCCATGTGGCTTGTCGCACTCATCCCCGTCGCGGACAGCCTTGGCCGCAGTCGCTGGGGACGAACCGTCTGTGCAGTGGCGCTGGGAGTATCCGCCTTCTCAGCCGCCTATCCAGCACTCAATCCCTGGACGCATCCTTGGATTTATCGCGTCGGGCAGGCCTTCGAATGGCTGCCGTTGCCGTAGCAACGTTGGCGATCGATTTCTTACTTGTATCTCCCCTGCGACGATCGTTGCTCTTACGCCACAAATGAACTTTTTGTCCGTTCGCAATACTGAACCTGCGAGTGATGCAAAACAACACGCAGTCGCGATTTGGCAACTCCGCTGGTCTGGAGTATTCGGCGGTGCCGGTTGTTCATTGGGCAACGCCTGCGTACGTGCGCAATAAGCTGAACTCAAGACAATTTAGCACGCCGCACAATCAGAATCAACGTAGGTTTCACTTTACCGGAGTGTGCAAGATACACTCTTC
>JAGQPD010000809.1:3282-5306 GCA_020426865.1 Planctomycetales bacterium | reverse complement strand
ATGGGCCAATTCGTCAATACGTTCATGGCACCCCCTTGGCGTTCAAGGCGATCATGACGATCCCACGTCCGTCTGCCTTCTCGGCTCTCCAGAAGGGGTTTGACGGACAGTGTCCGTGCTTTCAGCGGCATTACACGAAGGACTCATAGCACGGGCCGCGGCATTCGCTGAACAACCGAACGCACTCGGTCGCTTCAACCGACGCGCGCAGCTCGCCGGCCAACTGGGTAAGGTCACGCCCGCCTGTGTTACGCGCTGCCGGGCGGAGAAAGGAAGCTACGAAGCCGCATCGGTCTTATACATCGCCGTCAACCACGACTACGAAGTTTTCCCAAACTCAATAGCTTCGAGGCAGTTGGCCTCTCTGCTGTTTAGCGTGCCAACTGAATTCGATACCTTCGGGACGAGAATTGCTGGGAGGTCGCAGACGCCCAAGATCGGGTAAGTCCTCAGGGAAACCGGTCAATTGCTGATATAGGACAACATCACGTTTATTTGCCAAATCGACAATCGGCATCCACATCACACGCCAGCGTCGCAGCGCAGGTGAATTTAGATCGATTTGCTCAATGAGCCGTTTTGCATCGAGGCTATCACTGGAAAGTAGCCCATCTGGCAAGACGACTACGACATTAGACGACAGAATTGTCAGTGGATCATCGATCGGCTGATCAAGCTTGGCTGAATTGCAGCGTCTGCAAGCGTAGACAAGATTGAAATAGTCGAGCGTGCGCTCCGGTGCCAGCGATTTTGGTTCGAAATGGTCCAACTCAAACTCACCGGTGACCTGCCCCCACATTTCGCGTTTCAGGCAGTAGACGCAACGAAAAGTGAATTCGTCGCGCAGCCACGGGCGAAATGACTCGTGCGTCAAGTATCCTGCCGGCCCGTGGGTTCGTTCCAATGGCGGTTCCGGATACTCAAATATCACTGGCCCGATCCAGTCGACTCGGAACCCAAATCGGTGAGATACCGGTGCAACTTCTTTGCACCTTCGAACGGCAGGTTGGCTTCCGAATCGACGTGTTCACGCATGATTTGCGTCAAACCGGCCAGTTCAAGTCGCTCCTCACGACTGAGTGTCCCTTGAATGTCACCATCAATGAGTTCAAACCGCCGCTTATTGAGTTCGGCCGACCATTCAGGCATTTTCGACTCATCGGCATGTTCCAACGCGACGCGCCCAAAGAGGCGGATAATCTGATCATCGTCGAGACTAGTATCAGATTCAAGGAGAGTCAGCCTCACAGCCCGCATTGCGGCGAGCCTGTAGTCTGGGGTACTCGCATCGGATGGAAGCCCTTGTGCAGTCTGGGCCATGAAGATTTCGAGGTGCTTAAGGAATTGACGAAACCAGTCGTTCGCACCCTCAGGAAGCGTCCCGGTATTGGGATCAGGCTGCTTCTTGATGACCATCTCTTGAGCCTGTGTCCTGAACTGCGGTCGCGACCATCTGCGCAGCGATACTCACAGCCTGACGGTAGTGACCAAGAGTAATAACCCCCGTGGAGCCGCTTTCTTTTGACAACTCTTTGGCTTTCATGGCGACCTGGTCGGCAAACAATGCTTTCCATTCGGCCAACGCCTCAGCGGCACGAGTTTCGATCCTATATGAGCCTTTCTGATCCATAACAACCTCCCTGTTGTGTTTTAATTGGTAGTCTAACGTGTTAGCCGTCGACCGAAAATGTCAATTTGAAGCTAGACGACGCTCAAGATGAACAATTTCTTGCTTTTTTTCCGAGAAGCCCAATTGACCTAATATCCCTCCATGAAAGGAGTTGCAACGAGTTTTTTTGCCTTGCGATCCCCATTTCTGCCCTGCTCAGGACGAACCCCTATATGGTCTCGTTTGTCAAGAGATCGCACGGTCTTCGTCCCGTGTTTTTTGGTTTTCTTGACTCCCTGCGGTTGGGATCTGAGTTGGGTTCACAGTAGCTGAGGAGTCAATCGTGTCAATGAACGGGTATGGCGAGGTGAATCAGGTTAGAACCGGCTTCAGACTGCGCGTGTGTTTTTGCTTT
>JAGQPD010000809.1:0-3277 GCA_020426865.1 Planctomycetales bacterium | reverse complement strand
GCTTTCGGTTGCGTCAGGCCAAGCTTGTCGGCGTGACGCGTTCAAACCCCTATCTGACGGTCGACCCCGATCGGCACAAAGCCAACCGAGATAGTGACACGAACGGAAGTATTTCCGTATCGGCAAATGAACATGGTCCGCTTCACCTTGCCCAGCTCGAGTAGAGCCTGATACGTCGGATGTTTCAGGTTACCGCGAGTAAAACGCTTGAGGATGGATTCCGCGTCAGCGGTTCCAAGCCGTAAAGCGGTTGCGTACTTCACCGTTTCGTCGTATTGATTCGCAATTAGCTCCCAGTTGATAGGCCGCGTCAAAATCGATTGCAGGTTCGCGTACTCGTCTGGTTTTCCAGACTCCGGGCGGTAGAGGTTTTGTTCTGCAATTCCCTTCAGACGTGGCAGCAGTTTGAACCCGACGAGGTGGCAGAAGGCAAAAGCAATATCGCTCTGTCCGTGGCTGTCGACGTAGTTCTTTACAACCGCTTCGAGCGTCGTCGCGGTGAGGTAAGATCCATCGTGTGGATCAAGGATGAATAATGTTTAAGAGCGCAGCGGTCTAGGGATGGTGGGAAACACGGAGAGCACTGAGGACACAGAGTTGCTCGGCTCTCTTCGTGAACTCTGTGGCTCTGTGATTCTTTTCTCTTTAGTCACGGCGAGGACGTTGGCTTCGGCCGGATGCGAAGAGCATCGCGCCGAAGCAAATCAAGGCAAGGCCGCAAGGTTCGGGGATCGGGGTGTGCGTCACCGTAATGACGCCATCGGTGTAGAGTCGGCCCAAGTCGACGTCGTCATAGGGTAGATTTCCCAACAAGTTGATCCAAGCGAAATGCGCGTCGGCGGGGAGGGAGTCGGGCCAGTCGAACAAATGATATTCCGACTGATCGCCAAATAACTCAAGCACTAAACCCCCATGCAAATCAGGGACCACGCCCTCGGCGAACGTGATCGGTGTTTCCCATGAGCCCAACCATTCCGTCAGTACCAGGGAACTGTTGGGATTCATTTGAAATCCACCATCGATCGTGATGGTCGTGCCGGAAATTGCCTCAAAACGCAGCGACTCGCCATTCTCCAGGTTCACATCCGTGATGTGCCCGTCGGGCAGGATTGTGTTGTGAATAGTCGTGGAGTCTTGAGGTACGAAGCCGGTCGCATTACGAAGGTCCGCGAAACTGAAATCGGTTTCGTCTAGCGGCACATCCTCCAGCGAGACGTTCCGCATTCTGGCGTGGCTGAAATCCCACCCCTGCAAGTCCAATCCGTCAAATTTCATGCCGTCGAGACCTAGATCGTAGTCACTGCCTCGGTTCGCGTAGGTGCTCGTCGCGTAAAACTGCTCCTTGGTAAGGCCAATCACATGGGAGAGATTCGAGCCGCTTAACGAAGCGTTGGCCAAATTCGCATGGTTGAGATTCGCACCGGAAAGGTTCGCGTTGATCGACGCGGAGGTGAGATCGGCCGACGTGAAATCGGCACCGGAAAGATTTGACCCGTAGAACTGCGCGTTCGCGCCGTGGAACTGCGTGAAGCGGGCTTCGGTCAAATTCGTTGAGATAAACCTGGCATTCGTGAGCGTTGTGTTCGCGAAGTTCGCGCGGGTCAAATCGAGCGCAAACCAGGTAGAGCCAGGTGCGGCAACACGACCTTTAGTGCCTTCGATCAGTTGGTCGTTGTCCCAGCGATAGATCCCTGCGTGCGACAATTCTTCGCTAACTGCGAACTGGTAGCCACCAGCGGCGAGAATCCCGGAAGCGCTCAAGTAATCGGGTCCTGCGGGCGCCTGCTCGTCGACCACAATTTGCAGGATCGGGACCGGACTGATCATCCCGGAATCAAAGCGTTGACTTCCCACAGCATAGAACAGTGCCTCCCGACTAGGGGACATCCACAAGCCGTTCGTTACAGAATGGGTGAATGGATTGTTGCCGGGATTAAACGTACTGAACGCGGGAACCTTCGTTCCGGCGTCATCGACGGTTTGCGTCAAATAATAGAACGTATCATTGGTGGGGTCGTACGTCGGGTCGATGAGCGCGGCGATGGCAGCCGTATCGCTGTCGTTAGCCTCTAGACCAAGATATGTCATATCGACGATCTTGTTCCCGGCGGGGGTGGTAAACGCCAGTTCTGCCGCCACTGAGCCATCGCCCGGATAGTCGACGAGCACTTCGTAGATCGTATTCCCAAAAGAGTTGGTCCCAAGACGGTCAACAACCAATTTAGGGGGCACTTCAGGAGGCGGCGGCGGCGGTCCGATGGGAGGTGGAGGTGGGGGGAGCGGTGGCCCTGGCAAGGCGCCGTCGATGGGATAGTTGACCCCTCCCGTGGCGATGACGCCGTTGACAGCGATCTGATAGCTCCCCGGATCGCCTGCGACTACGAGCTGCAAATAGGGAATTTGCTCGAAGGAACCAACCGGAAACACTCGGCTGCCGTTGGCCAGGAATAATTCTTTTTCGCTTTTGTCAAACCAATAGCCGTTTGTGACGGACTGCGTGAAGGGATTATTGCCTGGGTTGTTGTCCTCAAAAGTCGTATTCTCTCCGTACATGGTGTAGTAAAACGTGTCATTGGACGAGGAATAATCAAGGCCTCGCAAATCCGCGATTTCGTCCGCGAACGATGCAAATACGTCGGTGTCTACGGGATCGCCCAAAAGTGTGGACTCCACGAAGTGGCCGTCTCCTACGAGCGAAAAGGCCAATTCCGTGGCCATTGAGCCCCGGGAAGTGCTATCCCTTCCAACGCTGTAGAGGTAGACGGAATTTCCTTGAGCGTTCGTTCCCAGGTCTTCATACAGCAACGTCGGTGCGGACCCATGGACCGTGAATGCAAGCAAGAGGATCAGCAAGAATGCCGATAGCGTCGATGAATTCCAGCTCTGCGCGGCCATCAGGCAGTCCCTCATCATGACAGGGAGGTGTGACTGTCTGACTGTTATAACTGACGTCTACCCGTCTGGCAAGTACTTGGCAAAAAGTGCTCTCTAGATTTCTGGACGGGAGAAACACTGAGAACACAGAGAACGCTCAGTTGCTGGGATCTCTCCGTGCACTCGGCGGCTCTGTGTTTCCCCTCTTCCTTCGCTCAATCCCGCGACAGGGCGCAGGCTGACGCGAGGGCAGCATTGCCAAAGACCGCACACGTCTCGATCAAGACCTTGCGATCGATTTTGATAGGTAGGCACAACAGCCGGCATCCAGGCACTCTTGCCGATCGGTAGACATCACGTGGGCGGTAATCGCCGCGACGTGCAACGTCGGCCAGCGCTGACT
>JAGQPD010000808.1 GCA_020426865.1 Planctomycetales bacterium | reverse complement strand
AAACACAACCGCGCCAGGTGCAGTAACCGGTAGGGACATGCTGCCGGAATTGGCGGCCGTGTCGGCGACGTGGACCGTTAGCGTGCCGGCGCCTTGCACCCCTTCGAACAGCACTGAAATTGCGTCCTCGTTGGTGAAGTCGATGCCGCCCAACCCAGTGGCGCCTGGGCCGTCGTAGACGATTTCGAGCTTGCCGACGCTGTCCACCGAGTTATCCATGAGCATCGTGACACCCGTATTGGGGCCCACTGGACCGGGCCCCGGTGGAACCAGGACAGCCGTGCCGAGGATGCCAGAACCCGAGGAAAAACTAATCGTGACGTCCCGCTCGCTACCGATGATATTCCCCGCATCGCCAGTCTGCACGGCGTGAGCTGGACCCGACAGGCTGTCGGTAAACAACAGGAACCCGCCGTCTGATACGTAGTCGATGTGACTGCCGTGCACGGTTCCGCAGCTGAGGATCACCGCTGTGCACGTGCATAAAAGTCGCGCAAGTTGCGCAGAAATGCGTCCAATTCGATATTTTCGACATTGAGGTGGTCTCATTAGCTTCCTTCTTCGCTATCAGACGTAGCGGTTCCCAGTCGTCCTTTAGGCCTGGGCGATACGTCTTGTGGGCGGTCGACACAACGCCGGACCGCGCAGCCCTAGCCACGCCTCTTGATTGTCGCGATTGTACGGGTGACGTCAAGCACGTTAGGGAGATGCTTGTGCACAATTTCGCTGGAAAGCCCAGGCGTACTTATGTTTTGCGCAAGTTCGATAAAGTTTTACGTGTTTTGACTCTAGGGTTTTCGGCAGGACTCATTATGATAGTAGTAGGGATTAGCCGGGATTTTCTCACGGATGCAAGCCGAACCGACGTGTCAATTCGATGAGAACAGGTAAGGGGAACACAATGCGTAGCACAATCAAGATTTTTGCGGTCTCCTTGGTCGCAACCTGTTTGGGGCAAGTGGCGTATGGGGCGGAAGTGATCGTAGACGAGACATTCGACGAATACGCGACAACGCTGGATTTTTATCAGGTGTGGACCCCCGATTTGGGACCTGGGGCGGATCCGACGGTTTCTGACGACGGCGTGCTGGTTCCGCTCGACTTTGACGCTCCGCCGGATATTCAGGGGCAGGCCGTGGATCATTTGGGAGGGAGCGTCAACGAGTACAACGGCAAGGCTATTTCGTTGGTGCCAACGGAAACGGAGGCGGTGCGGTTTTCGGGGGACATCTACGATGATGCGATGGGAAACAAGCGGATGTCGATTGGGTTGCGAAACGACACGGCGGACCGCGAACCGGAGACATTTGGTATCCAGCGTGGTTTGAATTTTATCGAGTTGGGGTTTTGGAATGCGGTGGCTCCCGATCCGACGGATCCGAGTGACCCGCCGGCGGATCTTCCAAGCACTGGATACGCCTATCGCGTGGTCCTATTTGATTCATCGTCATTGGGTGGCGACCTGGTCCGGACACCCAATTGGCAGTACTTTGATTTGTCGGAAACGGGGCTGGACCGGCCGGATGACAACGACGAGATCGTCGATGTTGCCGATGTCGGGCCCGGTTGGCATCGCTATTCCGCCACCGTGACAGAAACTGACGTGACATTGGAGCTCGATCTTTTCCGCGATGGCACGGTTGATTCGTCAGTCACCTGGCAGATTGCGATGGCAAACGACCCGGCTACGAGCGAGGTGGCGCCGTTCACGAGTTTGCGGATTGGCGGCCCTTCCGGGGTCACCAGTAACGCTGGCGTCGTATTCGACAATATCAAGTTAGAATTAGTGGACATTGGCGGCATTGGTTTGCTCGGCGACTACAATAAGAACGGCGTCGTGGATGCCGCGGACTACACGGTCTGGAAGGATAACTTTGGTTCGACCAGCAGTCTGGACGCCGACGGCAATGGAAACGGAACCGTCGATGCGGCCGATTACACGATCTGGAAAGACAATTTCG
>JAGQPD010000807.1 GCA_020426865.1 Planctomycetales bacterium | reverse complement strand
ATTTCCAGTTCGCTCCGGACCCGCACGTCCAGTGGTGTGGGGAGGGCGCCCTCAAAGGGCGCCCTTACCCGATTCTGTTGCATTTTCGTCAACCACATGCTTGCACTTCTACGGCAGAGCGTTCTGTGAGTACATCAACGAACGCGTTGAATTCGGATTCAGTTGAGAAGGCTCGGCGCGGGACAACATAGGCTTCGATTCCCGAAGTGTACACGAACAAATGGGATGGCATTATCACGATGCGTTCCACGGAAGTCCAGTTGCGAGTTGTTGACCCAGATGGTCGCGTCTCCGTGAGCGCTGCATCACCGGCCTCCAATTCGCATTTCCCGTAGAATTCCTTGTTCTGACCTTCGCTGAGAAGACGGTTTGACATTTGACGTGTTCGCCAGCGTATGTAGGGAATTGCAAATATGCCAAAGAGTATTGGTCCGAGTAGCAAGGGGCAAATGTCGGTTGCCGTTTCAAGTACCGGTTTGTCTGTCGTGAGTAGAATTCCGGCGGGCAGGACCATCAACGCACAGAATGCAACGACAAGGCATCCGATCTTTTGTCGCCGCGCTGCGGGCGATGTACGCTGGTGGAATTCAATAAACGCGACGAGATCATCACGCGTCAGCTCGTAGGTTGCTTTCATCGTGTGAACGTGTGACTCCCAGCAACAGAACGTCAATGATCACGCGGTTGCGGCCAGGTGATCATCCATCAATTTCCCGCGCGATCGGCAACTCAAGTGCATCATTTTGTTCGTCGGCATTTCGGCTTCAATCATCATCCGGGCGATACGCCTGAAAGTTGTCGGTCCGGGGCCGCCTCTGAACATATAGTCTACCGCAATCATCACATCGATAGCAAAAGCGTGTGTAGACATCCTGTTTAGAGAGGATATCTTCAATCACATCCGCGTCAGTCTTCAAATTCAATCTAGCTTTGGTTTCTGTTCCATAGAAGTACCGCATCCACGCATCTCGCTGCCCGGAGGTGAGAGCCGCGAGGAATCCTCGCACTTCAGCGCGGCGTGTGTCAATCGATGCGTCGACATCGGAATCCCAAACGACGTACCCCGCGTGTCCACTTGGTGGATCAATTGTGATCGTTTGCCCGCAATTGCATCGAAAGGTATGCATGAGTAATCGGATCAGTGATGCAAGGCAGTCATGAGTGCATATCCGAGGGTCGGCGCGCAAACGAGTCAGCCGACGAACTTGATTAATTCCGGACGCCCCTGCGATAAGCCCTCTGTGAGGAAGTCAATGCCGAATCGGCGATACGTCGAAGGATAATTATCCCTTACTTATTGCCGATCATCCTGGATGTGGCAAGTGTAAAGCTGAAAACAGGAGTTTCTGCTTCTTTACAGCTTATCCGCCAAATCGGGATGGCTGACGGTGAAATGACCGCCGCGCCGTTTGGCAATGGAATATCTCTGACGAAAGTTTCTGCAAAATGGCGCAGCGGGTGAAAAGTTCCGTTGTGGAGTCTGGCCAATACCCGACGCCCCGCCAATTACCGGATGACCACTCCTAACAACGGTTCCCCAGGATCGATTCTCCCGCGCTTTCAGGCTGTCGCATGACCGGCCGCGCTATGCGGCCTTCGAAACGTCCCCATTCCACGTGATTTTGATAGGCAGAACTTGTAAGGAGTAGTGGGCGATTGTCATGTTTCGGTATCCCATTCGCTGATGTTGGCTTGAACGATTGACTGCTAGCCAATTTACGCTATGATTATGATGGTAGTCGCATGCTCAGGAGATTTTTGATGCCGAGAGTTCGGGTCGAGACATTTAGCGACCAATTGCGGGCAGCCATTCTGAATTCCGGGAGGCCGCGAAGTCACGTCTGTGCCGACGCCGACATCGACCCGTCGCATCTTCATCGCTTTGTACATGGTACGGGCCGACTGACGAACGACACGATCGATCGATTGGCAAAAGTGCTGAACCTATCGCTGGTGGTGGAGGAGTAGTTCTATGGCTGGTTTAGCCCGACGGAACGGTTGGTATTCGGTTCGATTCATCCATCCCAATGGTAAGCGCAAGACGCTGGCATTGGGTACGAAGAGCCAGGAGCGTGCCGATCGGCTAAGTCGACGGATCGGACGACTTGCGGCGTACCGTCAGACGGGTGAATCGCTCGACGACGAACTGATTCGTTGGATCGACCGGTTGCCCGCTGGAATGCGGAACAAGCTGATCGGCGTTGAGCTATTGGATGATCCCGACGTAGGGGAGGCGACAGCACTGGGGGGCTTCCTTGATGCCTACGTGAGCCGTCGGGCTGATGTCAAGCAATCGACGAAGATCAACTGGAGCCATACGATCCGGAATCTAAAAGCGTTCTTTGGCGAGGATTGCCTACTTCACGATATCACCCGGGCACGTGCGAAGGATTTCCTGATCTTTCTCAAAACGGCCGCAGCATCTCCGCCGTTGTCACCCGATACGATCCGGAAGCGTATTTGCAACGCCCAAGCTATTCATGACGGATGCGTTTGAGCGAGAATTGATCGCATCAAATCCATTCGCTGGCATGGAATCAAGCACACGTGGCAATCGCGAGCGCGACTTCTTTGTCACGCACGAAATGGCGACCAAAGTTTTGGATGCTTGCCCGGATCGAGAGTGGCGTCTGCTGTTCGCATTCAGCCGATACGGTGGCCTACGATGCCCGTCCGAGCATCTCGGTGTAAAGGTCGACGACGTTGACTGGGAACGTGGGCGATTACGCGTGACGTCTCCCAAGACCGAGCATCACGATGGCAAGGCGTATCGCTGGATTCCTATCTTCCCCGAGCTGAAGCCGTTTTTGCAGGAGTGCTGGGAAGCCGCAGAACCTGGGCAGGAATACCTGATTACACGCTACAGGTCTTCGAACGCGAACCTCCGGACACAACTGACGAAGATTATCAAGCGAGCAGGACTCGAGCCGTGGCCTAAGTTGTTCCAGAATCTTCGGTCGACCAGGCAGACAGAGCTGGAGGAATCCCACCCGTCGCACGTGGTTTGTGCCTGGATCGGCAATTCACGTGATGTCGCCAAGAAGCACTACCTGCAAGTTACGGACGAGCATTTCGAACGCGCCGCAAGCGAAGTGGAGCGCGCACCATTTGTAGCCAGCGAGACGCTGCAACCTGCTGCAAACGGGAATTGTGTCACTGAGAAAACTGCAATAAGCTGCGGCAAACTGCAGTGTGACACAAAAATGGTGGGCCGTACTGGACTCGAACCAGTGAC
>JAGQPD010000806.1 GCA_020426865.1 Planctomycetales bacterium | reverse complement strand
GTGCTCTTCCGGATCGACTAGCTGCAGCTGATACTTCTTCCAGGTCCCGTGGTTAACATCCTTGCGGTTGCGATGCGTGCGTAGTTTTCCGCCGTCGAGCTGCACATGGATGCCGCTAAAAACCCGCTTGGTTTTTCCCCATCGCTTAAGGTCCTCGTATTCATCCGGGATATTCTTGATCAGAATCGTCCGCAAGAGAGGCTGGAGCTTCGTCGGCGCCTCGTCAACTCGAACGGACATGTCCTCGACGGACTGCAACGCCTCGGTCTGCAGCGGCGAAATTCGATCAGGCGTCACCGTCTCAATGTGCTCCAATACCGACTGCCACTGAGCTGATGGAGACGGCTCTTGCGCAGAGGTAGCTGGCGCGAAGAACAACAGCACGCAGGTTGCGACGACGGCCCCAGCCGGTACCGCGAACACTGCTTGCCGCGTAGGCCCAGTATTTTCCTGATCAAATGGCATAAGCGTGGATCCTCCCCAATCGTCACTCCCCAATCGTCACAGTGGTTCATCGACCATCCCAGCAGGTATCTTCGCCGAACCGGTCATTTCGCACCAGAGATTTTCTTTACGCCACCGGGCCGCTATACTTGCGTTTTTGTTGCTAGCAGCCCCAGTCGTTGTTGTCCGGGGTACCTAATCGTCCGGGGTACCTGGCGTCGACGGAATCACTTCGATGACAGCATTGCATGATTGTTCTGATCGATAATTACGATTCGTTTACTTACAACCTGGTACAGCGATTGGGCGAGATCGACGCGTCCTTGGAGATCCGCGTTTTTCGCAATGACAAGATCGATGTCGAATCGATCACGGGGATGAATCCGACCCATTTGATTATCTCGCCAGGGCCCTGTACGCCCAACGAAGCGGGAATTTCCGTCGCATGTGTCGAACGATTCGCGGGCAAGTTGCCGATTCTGGGCGTCTGTTTAGGGCATCAGTCAATTGGCCAAGCGACGGGGGGAACGATTGTTCGAGCCAAGCGGTTGATGCACGGCAAGACCGACCACATCTACCACGACGGAAAGGGGATTTTCGCCGGCATTGACAGCCCGATGATTGCCACGCGATACCATAGTCTGGTGATTGATCCGGATACATTGTCAGCGGAATTCGATGTCAGTGCATGGTGCGACGGCCCAGAGGGTCAGCGCGAGATCATGGCCGTTCGGCATCGCGATTATCCATTAATTGGCGTGCAATTCCATCCCGAGAGTTTTCTTACGGTCGAGGGGCCGCGGATGCTCCGTAATTTCCTCGACATGCATTGGCCGTTAACATGATCGACATCGACGTTGCTCTGGAAGCAATACGGTCGCGCACGGACGAGTTAGACCGCTTCACCGTTGATCTTCACGAAGCGTTGGGGAGCGTACTGGCGGAGGACATCGTCGCCGATATCGATTCCCCGCCGCACGACAAGGCGATTGTCGATGGCTACGCATTGCGAGCGGCGGACGTCCGCGCCGGCTCGGGGACGTTTCGAGTTGTGGAACGAATTGTCGCGGGTGATAATCCGCATCTGGAAGTGACCGAGGGGACATGCAGTCAAATCATGACCGGCGCGCCGATGCCAGGTGGAGCGGATGCGGTGGTGATGTGGGAGGAGACTGCCGCGACGCACAATAACTCCCCAGCGTCATTCCTGGGCGGCGCGATGCCGACGAGTGTAACGGTTGGGGAACAACTCGTGCGGTCGGGACAGAACATCATGCGACAAGCAGCGTCGTTTGCCGTCGGCGAGAAGATGGCCAGCCGCGGCCAAGTCATTACGCCACCGCTCGTCGGCGTGTTGGCCGAGGTCGGTCGCGGCGTTGTTGACGTTGTGCGGCGGCCCAAAGTGGCCGTGTTGGCGACGGGAGATGAACTCGTTGAATGCCGCACGCGTCCGGCCGCGGGACAGATACGCAATACCAACGGACCGATGCTGCAAGCACTGGCGACGGTCTGTGGTGCCGATTGCGCCGACCTCGGAATCGCTAGAGACACACACAAGTCTCTTCGGCAGTTCATCGAACAAGGATTGGCTGCGGACGTCTTGCTGATTAGCGGAGGTGTTTCGGCGGGCGTGCTGGATCTGGTCCCATCCGTACTTAAGGAACTGGGTGTCGAACAGGTTTTCCATAAGGTGCGAGTCAAACCGGGCAAGCCTATCTGGTTTGGAAAACAACAGACACCTGTCAAACGCAGTGGCTGCCTGGTCTTTGGTCTTCCGGGGAATCCGGTAAGTGGCCTTGTCTGTTTCGAGCTGTTCGTCCGCCCGGCGTTGGCAAAACTGATGGGATTGACAGCAACCACGGCCCAACCGCATGCGGGACGCCTGGAGAGCCAATACGAGCATCACGGCGATCGAGTCATGTACCATCCGGCGGTTGCTCACGCGAACAGGACGACAGGATGGTCCGTCAAGCTGCTGCCATGGAAAGGTTCGGCGGATTTGCGAACGATGTCGGCAGCCAACTGTTTGGCTATCCTCACCGGCGATCCACCGCGGCTGGAGCCAGGTGATCCGATTGAATTTCAGTTTCTGGGCGGTAGCGGATTAGGAATTTAGCTGGTTATGGGTTTTGAGAATTAGGGGGGGCCGTCAAAAATGGTTGTGTACAGAGCCCCTTCGATCGCCGAGCACGGAAAGCAAATTACTCAAAGGACATGAATACCACGACAAGACCAACCACAACGCTAGCGATGCAATCTGGAAGCCTTCGCACGTTTCAGCTGGCGTGTGTGGGTGGCATTCTTTTATGGCTTAGTTTTCCGCCCCTGGGTTGGTGGCCGCTGGCGTGGGTGGCCCCTATCTTTTGGATCACGATCGCTGCCTTGCCGAGCTTACCGGGACGGCGGCCGTATTGGCAGCTGTACGCGGCCGGTGGCATTCACTGGCTGTTGACACTTCAGTGGGTCAGGTTGCCGCACTGGAGCGCGTATTTTGGTTGGCTGGCATTGGCGGGATACTTGGCAGTTTACCTACCGTTATTCGTATGGTTGGTGCGAACGGCGGTGCATCGTTGGCGGATACCGGTGGTGGTAGCGGCGCCGGTCGTCTGGTGTGGCCTGGAACTGTTGCGTTTGTATCTCCTATCTGGATTTTCCATTGCGCTGTTGGCTCATACGCAAGTTGCCGTTCCCCAGCTGATCCAGCTGGCGGACATCGGCGGCGCTTATGCGGTCGGGTTCGTCATGATGTTGAGCAGTTCGATCGCAACCAGATCGATCATTCACTATTGGCAGGACAGGCGCATGCCGTTGTCGGTCGTCCTGGTACCCGCCATCATTTGCGCTGTGTGGCTCTACGGAAGCTACGCCATGCAAGGAGCGAAGACCCAGGATCGGACGCGAGTGGCACGGGTGGGTGTGATCCAAGGGGTCGTCGATACGACGTTTGAGGACCCGCACGAAAGCCGCAAGGCGTTCGAGCAATATCTGCAGCTGTCGCAGCGATTCGTGGCCGAGCATGGAGAGGTAGACCTGATTCTGTGGCCCGAATCGATGTTCACCTACGAATTGCCCTGGATCACCTACGAGACCCCGCTTCAACCGCCGCCGGAATGGCAGGGAACGGAGGAGGAGTTTACCGCACATGTGAGTCGCTTGGCGCGCCATTCGCGAGAGAAAGCCAGGTACGTAACATCCTTGTTGCGTTCTCCAATCCTGGTAGGCAGTGCAGCGGACCATTTGGTTGGCAGCGAGGACCAGCGATACAACGCGGCCTTGTGGTTCGATGCAGACGGCAGGCTTTTGGGGCAATACCACAAGATGCATCCGGTGATGTTCGGCGAATATGTCCCGTTGGGAAACATCTTCCCTTGGTTATATCACTTGACTCCGATGGGTAGCGGGCTAACTCCTGGCCGCCAGCCGTTGTCCATTGACGTGGGACCACTCAAAGGATCGACCAACATTTGCTACGAGAATACCGTCCCCCACCTGGTGCGTCGGCAGCTTGAAGAGCTGCGTCGATCGGGCCAGCAGGTGGACATGATGATCACGCTAAGCAACGACGGGTGGTTTTGGGGATCGAGCGAGTTGGATCTGCACTTGGCGTGTGGCATCTTCCGGGCGGTGGAGAATCGATGTCCGGCGTTGGTGGCGGCCAACACAGGTTTTTCGGCCTGGATTGATGCCGATGGCCGGCTGGAAGCGGTTGGCAAGCGGCACGCTACCGACACGATTCTGGCGACGGTGGCGGCCGATTCACGGCGGTCGCTCTATGGCGTCCTGGGCGACTGGCCGGCAGCGGCCTGCCTGGCATTTTCGCTGGTGTTGGGACTGTCGGAAGTGTGGACGGGTCGAGCGGCGGCCGGCAAGGGGCCGAAAATGGCCGAAAATCCGGCTTAACAGCCCCTCCAGCTCCCGCATTCCCCCTGAAATACCAGAATTCATTGACATGCGGAAACGGCCGTAACTATACTGAGTGGATACCGAGCGGCGGCAGCTGCATAGAAGAATGTAAGAAGCGGAACAGGCTTATCCCCTATCGCCTAGCTCCCAGCGGGGGCACGGTTCGTTTTCGTTTGGAATCCGAGAGGAACGTCGATCATGACGCTGTTGGGCAAAGTTTGCATCGTAATCATCTTTGTGATGAGTGTCCTATTCATGGGTTTGTCGATGGCGGTGTATGCAACGCATCGCAATTGGCGTGACGCCGTTACGAACCCGACGACAGGTCTGCAACAGAAATTGCAGTTGGCCCGCAATGAGACAGAACAGAAGACGAACGAGATCACGGAGCTGCAGAACAGTCTGGAGATGGAGCGTGCGGCACGTCGTCAGGTATTGGCCGTGAACGAAACTCGGGCTCGGCAGTATCGCGACGAGCTGACGACGAAGGAAAAAGAATTCAGCGACTTACAGGCTCAGCATCAGCAAGCGATTGCCACATTGGCACAGGCGGAAGACAACAATCAGCGACTGAAGCAGGAAGTATCGCAGTTACGCGATGAGATTCTGACAGCACAGGCCGATCGCGACAAGCAGCTGGCAAACGTTATCCAATTGACGGACACGAACAATCAACGTCAGGGCGTGATTACTCGCTTGACTGAACGCAATCAAGAATTGGAGGACGCAACGACCAGGATGACCAAAGTGATGCGTCGTAACGGGCTCAGTCCGGCCGACGACGTCGAACGGATTCCGGAACCGGTTGAGGGCCGTGTGACGATGGTTCGCAGCAATGATTTAATTGAAGTGGACCTTGGATGGCACGACGGCGTGAAGAAGGGACACACGTTGGACGTTTACCGCGGCAATGGCGTGTACGTCGGGCGTATTATTGTGACCGATACCAATCCGGATCGTTCGGTAGGCAAGGTCGTACCGCAGTATCTGCAGGAACAAATTCAGGAGGGCGATCATGTCACGACGAAGCTCGGCTAAAAAGCCCAAGGCCAAAAAAGCTGCGTTAGCAGTCGGCCCTAAGCCACAGACCGATATCTATCATGTCATGCTATTTATGTCGCTGGCGGCAGTATCCCTGGCATGTTTGATGCTTTACCTTGAGCTCAACAGTTATGGTTCGTTCCCCTGGTGGAATGCGCCCCGCTGAATCGGCACTGTTCTCCTCTGACTGTGGCCCGGCACGTTAGAACACAGCAAGCAACGGGCCGACCGATTGCTTCACGACATTCTTACGGCAATATCCCTGGCAGTCTGATCACACTGGTAACGGGCAAGTGATCGGAGGGAAAGTGCCCTTCCTTCTGGTCGTCGAGGATCGCGTACTGGTCGACCTTCCATTTCGGGCTGACGAAAAC
>JAGQPD010000805.1 GCA_020426865.1 Planctomycetales bacterium | reverse complement strand
TACCTCGAACCTCGAGGTATTGGCGGATGAGCCTGGGTTGACGACAACTGCGGCTGGCAGGTTGCCGACGGGAGTGACGCCTGCTGGAAGAAAGATCGCCAATCGTTGATCGCGACTATTCCCCCGACCACCACGCGTCAAGCTGCTGCCGCAACGTCGCGACGCGCTCGGGTTGTTCCGCCGCCAAGTTACGTTCTTCATGCACATCATCGATGATGTGATAGAGTTCAGCAGGCGACGATGGAGGTGAGTTGTCGGGTTCCTGGTTGTCGGTGCGGCCTGTGGGAACGATCAGTTTCCAGCCGTCGGCGACGATCCAGCGGTGGGTCAGGCTATCGGCGGGGTGATCGACGTTGCGGGTGTTGTGCAGGAAGATTTCGCCCATCACCGACGTTCGCTGGTTGACGGCGTTGGCGTCGAGCAGATTGATGCCGGGCAGGCGGTCATTGGGTGTAACGCCGCAGGCATGAAGAATCGTCGGGGCCAGGTCGATGCTGGAAACAGGAGTGTCGACCTTCTTGGGAGCGACGTGGTCGGGCCAGCGGATCATGATCGGTGTCCGCAGACCGCCATCAAACGGTGAGCGTTTCGATTTCGCTGCGTAGGCCGCTCGGTCGGTACTTTGAATCCAGCCATTGTCTGTTACAAATGCCACGATCGTGTCTTTCGTGTGTCCGTGTGATTCCAACAGATCGAGCAACTCTCCTACGGTTTGATCGAACCATTCGCACATCGCCCAGTAGCGCGCGACGTGGATGGAATCGGTCTTGTCGCGATAGTAGTCCAACAGTGTTTGCGGTGGATTGTGCGGCGCGTGCGGCAAGAACGGAGCATACCAGATCAGAAATGGCTGTTTTCGATTCTTTTCCAGGAATTGCGCGATGGGTTGCAAACCTTGGCGCCCGATCGTCAGTCCTTCGTCACCGTGCCGCCCACCGCGATCGCGATCGCCGTGCGTCATGCCGTGCGTGAAGCCGCCGCGACGAAAGTTGCCCTCCCACCACTTGCCTGTTTGCATGCTGACGTATCCGTGTTGCCCCAGCAGACGCGGTAATGCGGGGGGCTGGTCGATGTGGTCGACCATTCGTTGATAGTCGGCCTCGAACCGCGGGCCGCGAGGCAGGGCCGGATCATTGCTGGTGATTCTGTGTTGGTGCGGATAAAGGCCCGTGATGATCGATGCCAGGCTCGGACGGCATAGGCTGCTTGGTACATATCCGTGTGTGAAAGTAAGGCTCTCCCGAGCGAGCTCGTCCAAACGAGGCGTACGAATCACCGGATGTCCCATGAATCCGAAATCCGTCCACATCTGATCGTCCGATATGATCAACACGACGTTGGGCGATGCCGCGAACGAATGGGGGTGCGCCAAGGCGCTCGTGGCGATCGCTACGCAGATGACGAGCCATAGGTTGCGGCGGTTGTCGGCCAGGATGGTCATGCAAATTACCTTTGGTGTTGTTGACAATTCGAAACGCATTTCGCCTCGTGTGAGAATTGCTTTTCTACCATCAAAACTTGTTAGCTCCCCGTCGTCAATCGTTGACGTGTGCAATCGTTAACGTGCGCGTCTGAGGTTCGGCCCGGCGGGCCGGGTGGGCCGGTTGACAATTTGATCGATTCCTTAACAATGACGAGCCATATCGCGCGATAAACATCGCCAGTGAAGAGGATCACGGCTCGGCCGTGAAAGAAAGGAGCAATATTCGTCATGTCGATTGTCGAAACCGAACGAGTGTTAGTTGTACCGACCGAGGTGTTCCATGCGCTCGGCCATTTTCAAGGTTTTACGACCGACGTCGATAAATATCTGACGAAATTGCTCGATCCGTCGCACACCAGCTACCGTCCGCGGAGCGAAATGGAACAGGATCCATCGTTCAAGCAACTGATCCCGTACGTAATTTTCCGTTGGACCGAGCCAGAGGGGACGGTTCGGCTGTTTCAGTATACCCGTGGCAAAGGGCAGGGCGAGCAGCGATTGCACAGCAAACGTAGTATTGGCATCGGCGGACATATATCGACGGTCGACGAATCGGGAGCGGGAAGCGTTTACGAAGAAGGGATGCGGCGGGAGCTGGCCGAAGAGGTGATCATTGAAACTGAATATAAAGAACGCGTGATGGGGATGATCAACGACGACGAAACGGATGTGGGCCGCGTTCATCTGGGGGTTGTACACATTTTTGATGTCGATACGCCCACGGTGCGTCCACGGGAGGCGGAGATTTCGCAAGCCGGCTTTTCGCCCGTCGCCGAGTTGAAGCAGTGCTTGGACCAAATGGAGAGTTGGTCACGCATTTGTATGGAAGCGCTGTTCGTGTAGCCGATGGCCCGGCCTGCAGGTTATTTGGCCAGCTTCCGGAGTTTTGCCAGGGCACTGGTTATGGCATGCACGGCGATTTCGATATCGCGTTCGTCGTTAAATCGCCCCAGTCCAAACCGCAGACTGCTTCGCGCTTTGTCCACGTCGCGGCCGATTGCCTGTAGCACATGGCTCGGTTCCGGATTGACCGAGGTGCACGCACTACCGCTGGAGACGGCAACCTGAGGCATTGCCAACATCATGGCATCGCCCTGGCAATCACCGAAGCAGAGATTCAGGTTGTTGGCCAATCGTAATTCGGGA
>JAGQPD010000804.1 GCA_020426865.1 Planctomycetales bacterium | reverse complement strand
CCAACTGTCCCCATTGAAATCCTAACAGTCCAAGCCGGTGCAGCAAACGGCTGCGCGCCAAATCCGTCTCTTTTCGGACGTCGAGATCCAGCGACTTAATTTCCGTCGACAGCTTCAACCGCAGCCGCTTCTGTGATTCCGCCACGTCTCGAGCCAGGGGCACCGAAGGCACGTCTTCTGGCACTTGCCCGAGCACATCTCCGATTTCCAAACGGTTCCGAATCAATCGCATCGGCGCGGCATCACCGTGGCATAACACGGTCAAGATCGCTTCGTTCAGCTCATGAAGGCCCGGCGAACGTAAGTCGCGTAGCGCCGCCAGCGCGTCGGCCAATCGCACGGCTTCGATCACACTGGCCGACGAGGCATCCAGATCTTTCTCGCGCAATAACCGCGCGGCCGAAGCCAACCAGCGCGTGGCCGCCCGATCTTTAGCACACCACAAGTGTTCATACCAACCCGGCGAATGAACTCCCGCGCCATAACCACTGTGAAAGGTCAATCGTGAATGGGTCCAAGGAATCCACGTACATTGTGTCTTTGTCTTCGGGAGACCTTTAAGTCGCGCATCGTCGTCGACCGCTCGACAGCCCTCGCATCGGCCGTCCAGCGCCGCTTCGTCCAACACGGGCGCATGCCAAGCTCCACATACCACGGCGATTCGCTGGTAGTTTTGCTTACGAACCTCCCGCAGCGTCTTACGCATATACGCTTCCCGTAGGAGGTCACGCGGCCGCGATTCGCCCGTCTCCTCCCGCACGGTCCGCATCGCTTCCAAAATCGCCGCGAACAAATCCGTGGCGTTCTCGCGTCGCTCGATTTGCTCTTCCCACCACAACTCGTGATCCCGGTAGCCGGCAGCTTCCGCCAACAACGCCAACGGATCCGTGCGCCACACTTGCTCGTCCGGCGTATCGGCCGAAGATGCTTTCTCCGATTGCTCGTCTGAGGGCTTGACGTCCGCATTGCTTTCCGATTCGAAGGTCTCCTTCTCCTCACTCGCCTCCGCTTCGCGCGATATGGCAAGCTGATGGGTCTGGGGCAAATCCATCAAACGGATCGGGACGCCATGCGACGCGGCCCATCGCATCGCTTGCCATTCGGGTGAAAACACAGTCATGGGATAGTACACAGCGCGGCGCGGTTCGTCCGCCGGATATATCAGTAGAGCCACCGGCGGCTTCATCTGCTCGTGCGGCGCCATGGGCAACGCGGCTTCCGCATCGGCCGGTCCTTCGATCACCACCATATCGGGACGCAACTCGTCGAGCGCTGTCAACAGGCTACGCGCGCATCCCGGTCCGTGATGGCGGATTCCGAACAGGTGCACTGCCATGACTACGCGTAATCCTTACTCGCACGGTATAAATCTTTCCACGTATCACGCTCTTTGACAACCGTCTGTAGATACTCCTGCCAAATCAGCCGGTCCTGCACTGGATCACGGACCACCGCGCCGACTAAACCGGACATCACATCACCAGCTCGCAAAGCCCCATCGCCATAGAACGCCGCCATTGCCATTCCGCCCGATACGACCGAAATGGCTTCCGCGGTTGAAAGCGTGCCGCTGGGTGATTTCAACTTGGTCTTACCGTCTTCGGTGACTCCATTTCTCAATTCGCGAAAGATGGTGACCACACGTCGAATCTCTTCCAGCGCCGGTTGCTCGCAAGGCAACTCCAATGCCCGCCCCAGTTGATCCGCTCGACGACTCACAATCGCCACCTCGTCGTCCAACGAGTCCGGCACCGGCAACACCACCGTATTAAAACGTCGCATCAACGCGCTCGACAACTCATTGACACCCTTGTCGCGATTGTTAGCCGTCGCAATGACATTGAATCCCTTCGCGGCCTGCACTTCCGTGTTCAGTTCGGGAATCGGCAACACTTTCTCAGAGAGGATGGTGATTAAGGTATCTTGTACTTCGCTCGATATTCGAGTCAGCTCCTCGACTCGGCACAACCGTCCGGTTTCCATAGCCACCATCATCGGACTGGCCACCAAGGCGTCGCGCGACGGCCCCTCGGCCAACAGCCGCGCGTAATTCCAACCATAGCGCAACGCCGCTTCGTCCGTGCCCGCGGTACCTTGGATCAGCAACGCGGACGTTCCCGATATGGCCGCGCTCAGGTGTTCACTCACCCAACTCTTGGCGGTTCCGGGAACACCATATAACAATAACGCTCGATCGGTAGCCAACGTCGCGACGGCAATCTCCACCAGACGCTCGTTCCCCACATACTTCGCCGTGATTTCAAACCCATTCGGCAACGTTCCACCCATTAAATATGTCTTGACGGCCCAGGGAGAGAGCTTCCAATTCGGCGGACGCTGCCGATCGTCCATTTCGGCCAAAGCGGCCAGTTCCGCGGCAAATTGCTGTTCCGCATGCAACCTTAGCTTGCCTTCTCCGTCGACCGTGGGACCATCGACATTCCCTTTTGCACTCGCTTGTTTCTTTGCCACGTCGTCTCTCCGAATATAGGCTT
>JAGQPD010000803.1 GCA_020426865.1 Planctomycetales bacterium | reverse complement strand
AAGCGCAGACGACTGTGAGTTCTCGAAGTGGTCAAACAATCATATTAGGCGGATTGATCACGAAGAACCGCACCGAGCTAATACGAGGTATTCCCTTGGTTTCTGACATTCCTGTACTGGGCGATCTCTTCAAATTCGAAAGCTACAACGAAGGCCGGACCGAATTGATGATCATCCTCACGCCGTATATCATCCGCGACGAAAGCGATATGGAGATGGTCAAACAGGTCGAATTGCAGCGGATGAGTTGGTGCTTATGCGATGTGACAAACATCCATGGCGATGTGGGACCATATGGAATGTCAGAATGGGACAACACACCGACTGAGGTGATCTACCCCGACCAAGATCCGACAGGCACCAACGGTATGCTTCCGTCAGATGGGTTTCCGCCGGATGGCAGCATGCCCATGCAAATGGACGAGCGGATCCCGATGCCAATGGGGGGAGGTAGAATACAGACAAATGGTTCCGAGGGTGTCATCGAGGCGATGCAAGCCGGACTCGTTGTACCGGTTCAGTCACCACGCGGAATGCCGTCGGGCGCGGTCCGATTGCGGCAGAACTCCAACCCGGATCTTCGTCGTGCTGCTCACGAACAGAGCCCACAAGGAACGGTTGCCAATCCGGCAAACGCTGAGGCGGCTGGACAGAATACGAAACGTCTGCGTCTTCCGTTTATGCGATAGATTCGGCTGGGGGGTCGAGTAACATGAAAACCTGTTTAATATATCACAGTCTCGTTGCCCTGGCGATCGCGGGGGTTCTGATGATGTCAGGCTGCGCGACGTTTCATCGGAAGAACCACAAAGCGACACCGCTTAGCGAAGATGGGGCGTTCGGCACTCCTGAGAGCATTGTGGCCATCTGGAGCGACACGTCGATGGCCGCGATGGGGACCGCTCCGACGCGAGGTTTTGGCGGTCGAATTTACTTTTTCGACCAGCACAACAACGCGGTTCCCGCGGCCGGCAAACTAGTAGTCTACGCCTTCAAGGATGAAGGTGACCTCGATGCCGACCGCCCACCCGACCGCAAATATGTCTTTCGAGCGGAGGATTTTTCACGACACTATAGCGAATCAAACTTCGGCGCGTCCTACAGCGTTTGGGTACCGTGGGATGCTGTTGGAGGAGAACAGTGTAATATCAGTTTGATTCCGATTTTCACCACCGTCGAGGGTAAAGTCGTCGTCGGCGACCAGTCCCGACACATTCTTCCCGGTCGTGCTCCCTTGGTGCAGAGTGAATCCTCCCACACGATCGTGCCAACCAACGGAGACCCTAAGGATATAGAGACGATCGACTACGAAAGCGAACTCGAATCCACACCGACATTTCTCCGCGATGGCGACGTGGCGCGAGCAAGCACAATTCGCGTGCCCAGTGCCGTTCATGCCCGCCTGCTGCGCGGGCCCAATAGCCCGTCGCTTCCAACCGACGAATCACTAAACCGTAACATCGGCTACAATGACCCGTCCGCGGAAAGCAGACGCGACAGACCGTCTGTCGCCGCGGCAAGAGCGATCAATTCCGTGCAGGTGCCGGCGTCGGCTGAGGAAGAAATTCGACGTCGGACGGGGGCGACCCGACCGAATCGGACGTTCCCTCTACCGTCAACTCGTTTCGAACCTGAAAGACTCCCGGTTCCAGCAACGCCAACCGAGCCGCAACCTGTCGATCGCTCTCCGACGTCACCGACCCAGTCAACACTGCCGTCGATCCCGATCGGCTTACCTGGTAGCTACCCAAACGCGATGAATGCGTCGGCGTCGCCGCCCTCGTCGTCAATCGAGTATTGAAGCTCGTCGCCGTATTGGTAGTTGGAACGTCAAATGCAACACTCAACCGAGTGCGAATCGCTCGCGTCTGTTGCGCTGCAGCCCCTCCCCCGAAACCTTGCTGGCCAAGCCCGGTATTGCCCCGTGTCGCGCCTCGCCCAGTCGTCGTGCCTCGCCCAGTTGTGGAAGCCCCTTGGGCCGTGATCTGAGAAAATGAATTCTGCGTGTTCGTCGCACTACGCCCGACGAAGCCGCCCTGTTGGGGTGTGGCCATCCCCCCTTGGGTGCCCGTTCCAAACGCCGTTCCCTGTCCGAATCCCGTGCCTGTTCCTAGGCCACCGGTGCCTGTTCCAAATGCACCCGTTCCGGTCCCGAATCCACCAGTCCCCGTTCCAAAACTGCCTGTTCCAGTCCCAAAACTACCGGTCCCTATTCCGATTCCTCCCGTGCCTGTTCCGGTTCTGGTCCCGCCTTGACCCAGAACAGTGGTTGCTAGCCCCGCCACAACCAGTACGCTCAGTAGCCCAGACGCCGTTGGGAACTTGTAAGTGATTCGCATGGTCAATGTCTCTGGTAACTCGGGTCTAATGACGCAGATTCACGGGGCCCAGCTGGTCTACGCAATGTTACCCAGCTGGTCTTTGTCTCATGACGGCTGGGACAGTCGTGTAACACTTTGGATGCTATCGAACCAAGCAACGCTGCCATTTGACGAAATAACGTCCGTTGGCGGAATCTTTCGGTTTTGGCCAAGGGTATTATAGGGCACAATTGGCAAAGTGCGCATGGTCTTGCCAGCGCACCGAGCGACGTCAACGAAGATCCTGGCGAAAATTCGCACAGGTAATTCAACACCGGACCGTGAGGAGGGTAGCGGCAATGGGATGCGGGATGTTTGATCGCGTGAGAAAAAAAGGCTGTTTTTTTGTTCTTTTAGTCGGAATTGTCCTCCCAGGAGGATCAGGGGCGGCACCGGCTGCAACGGCGGCGGAGGCCGAGTCAAGCTGGGCAAGTCGGGTGTTGCCGGAAAACACGGTGTTGGTCGTGGATGTGCCGAATGTGCAGGATCTGGCCGATCGTTTTGACAAGACGGCAATGGGGCACATCATGCGCGACGACCAGATCCGGCCGCTCCTTAGCAGCCTGTACGGGTCGGCTGCCGATGCCTTTGACCGGATGCGCGAAGAAGTCGGCGCGGGGTTGGACGACGTTCTGGGGATTCCCGGCGGAGAAGTCTGCTTCGCACTGGTGCCAGGTCCGGAAACGGGGGTACGGGCGGTGTTGATGCTGGAAGTTGGCGAGGACTGGACAACGATCGACCGTTTGATCGACCGTGGTGGATCGGCGTTGGTGGGCGAGGGAGCGCGCAAACAGAGCGAACGAGTGGGAGGTACGACGTTGATCACCTACCAGCGCGATAGTGACGACGATATCGCTTATGCCAAGAAAGACAATTGCCTGCTCGTGGTCAACGACACGCTGGTTGCCCGGCAACTGCTGGAAACTTGGGCAGGTTCATCCGGGCAAAAGACGTTGGCTGACAGCCGCAAGTATGCGGAA
>JAGQPD010000802.1 GCA_020426865.1 Planctomycetales bacterium | reverse complement strand
CGGTCGTCTCCGGTTCGGTCGTCTCGGGTTCGGTCGTCTCGGGTTCGGTCGTCTCGGGTTCGGTCGTTTCCGGAGACTCGGTATCGAGGTCCGTCATTTCCGGTTGATTGAGGTTCGTATCGGCCGGGACGATGTCGGTGTCGCTGGGTGGCGCGGAGGTTTGATCAGATACGTTGTCAGTACCGGTCGTTGCGGGCGTGGTTGTGCGGAAGTCGTCTTTATGTTCTTCGTAGTACTTGGCAACCTCTTCATCTGAGATTTCCGCTTTGGCAGTGGCAAGGAAGGGGGCGTAGCTAACCTTGAAGTACTGAAACGCGACTTTTTTTCGGCGTTTGAAGCCGATATCGCCCGTAGCGGGGTTGCTAAGATCGTCCTTATGTTGTTCGTACAGATCACGTACATCGGCGTCTTTGGGTTCGCCCACTTCGGCGAGGAATTGTTCGGCCGGGTAGGGCAATAGTTCCGCGCGAACGCGCCGTTCCAGTCGATTAAAGAAATCCCAAAGGGAGTCGGGGGAGGCCGGGAACGTACCGCTTTGGGCCATGGCGCGGACCATCATGGCGGACAATTCGTAGCGGAGGATCTTCATCAGTTGGTCTTGCGTCATGCGTCCTTCGGTGACGCGGAGCATGATTTCCTGAAGATCATTGTTGGAGAGTTTGCCGGCGCCCAAGCGATACAAGTAGTCGGCGACCGCGTCATCGGAGACAACGATCCCCATCCGCTCTGCTTCGGTGGCCAGCAGGCGGGTTTCCATCAGGTGGTCTTCGTCGATAGTCGGTGGGATTTGGCTGGCCGAAAGTTCGGTTGCTCCCTTGACGTAGGCCTCTTGGGCAATGGTTTGCGTCAGTGGCAGCACGCGTTGGCGCTGTTGCCGCATCACCTCGAAATCCGATTCGCGGAGGTTGCCATTTTTCCACGTGACGACCACATTATTTTCTCGGGCTCCGCGTCTTCCGCCGCCGCTGAGCCAATCGATCAGCGGATCGCTCCCGGTCCCTAAAGAGATGGTAAAGACGATGATCAGCGCGACGCCGAAAATCCCTAACAGCAGTCGCTCGTTCTTCCGGAACCACGAGAGTGGGCTTGACATGACCGATTACCTTCCTACATGGTGGAGCTAAGCCACCCGGCTTGACAGAACGGGGGTCGCAGTATTATTGAAAACGACATTATTGAAAACGACGTCGAGCAGCGCCGTGGGGCGGGGCTCGGGGGATCCCAGATATCACGAATCCCAGATTTTAGGACCGCACGCGGCAAACACAATCCCAATCTCCAACGTCAACGGTTTAGCGCGATTGTAGCAAATCCGCGTTTTTTGTGGCAGACCACCCTGCCCAAGCCCGTTCCAAAAATAACGAACGAATCGACCTAGGACATGTCGCTCACGATTGGACAGGAAGAAGGCTGATAAACTACACGCAGTCTATCGAGATGACCCAATTTAACATTTTTGTAGGCATCGAACCGTCAATGTAGTCGGATCAGAACCAGTACCATGGCGAAAAGTAAATCAGAAAAAGCACTGGTCATCGTCGAATCTCCGGCGAAGGCTCGCACGATTGGCAAATTCCTTGGCAACCGTTTCACGGTCGAGGCCAGTATCGGACACATCCGCGATCTGCCTCATGGAGCCAAAGAGGTTCCGGAGCAGTACAAGAAGGAAGAATGGTCCTATCTGGGGGTGAACGTGAATGAATCGTTCACGCCGATATATATTGTCCCCGGTGAAAAGAAGCAGCAGGTGGCCAAGCTGCGGAAGGCGCTCAAGGAATGCGGCGAACTTTACCTGGCGACGGACGAAGACCGCGAAGGGGAAGCGATCAGTTGGCATCTTTGTGAGGTACTCCAACCCAAGGTTCCGGTACATCGGCTGGTGTTCCACGAGATTACGGAAGAAGCAATAGCGCAGGCGTTGAGCAGCCCGCGGGCAATCGACGACGGGTTGGTCCGTGCACAGGAGACCCGACGGATACTCGATCGCCTTTACGGTTACGAGGTATCTCCGCTGTTATGGCGAAAAGTGGGGCCTCGTCTGTCGGCGGGACGAGTGCAGAGTGTGGCCGTGCGGTTGATCGTTGATCGCGAACAGCAGCGACGTGCATTTGTTAGCGCCACTTACTGGGATTTGGTGGCGACATTCCGCACCGAGCGCGGCGAACAATTCGATGCCGCATTGGTATCTTACCAGGGGCGGCGAGTTCCATCGGGGAAGGATTTCGATTCCGAGACGGGGCGGATCAAGAACGAAAACCTGCTGTTACTCGACGAAGCGGCTGCTCGACAGTTGGCCGATGATCTGCAAAAGCAGCAGTTTACCATCACGTCATTGGAAGAAAAGCCTTACACGTCCAAGCCGTATCCGCCGTTTACCACGAGCACGCTGCAACAGGAAGCTAACCGAAAGCTTGGCTTTACGGCTCGCCGCACGATGACGACGGCGCAAAGCCTGTACGAAAATGGTCACATTACCTATATGCGTACCGACTCGACCAACCTCGCGACGGTGGCGTTGGATGCCGCCCGCAACTTGGTCCGATCGGAATATGGCGAACAATTCCTGACTCCCGAACCACGCATCTACAAGTCGAAGGTCAAGAATGCGCAGGAAGCCCACGAAGCGATCCGACCGGCAGGGCACCCATTCGAGTTGCCAGGAGCGCTGAAGCCCGTCCTTTCATCGGATGAATATCGGTTATTCGAATTGATATGGAAGCGGACGATTGCCAGCCAGATGGCGGATGCCCGCGGTCGGCGGATCGTGATTACGATTGGCGGTGCCGAGGCGGTCTTCCAGGTCAGCGGGCGAGTGATTGATTTCCCTGGCTATCTCCGCGCCTACGTGGAAGGCTCTGATGATCCTGACGCAGAATTGGCAGATAAGGAGACGTTGCTGCCCGCCGTCAAGGCACAGGACGAAGTTGCCTGCCAGCAGTTGGTATCGAAGGACCACACAACACAGCCCCCGGCCCGCTATACGGAAGCTTCGCTGACCCGCGCCCTGGAAGAACTGGGGATCGGTCGGCCCAGTACGTACGCGTCGATCATCGACACGATCCTCAAGCGGAACTACGTCTTTAAGAAAGGAACGGCGCTGGTCCCCAGCTGGATCGCGTTCTCCGTATCGAAACTGCTGTCCGAACACCTGCCGCGATTGGTGGACTATCAATTCACCGCGGATATGGAGGACGATCTGGATGCCATCAGCCGCGGTGAGGCCGAATACGTCGAATACCTGAACCGCTTCTACTTCGGCAATGGCAACCCCGGCCTGAAGCAACAGCTGAAAGATAAGGTCGAAACGATCGATGCCCGTGACGTCAGTCGTTTTTTGATTGGCAAACCCGAATCGGGGGAACACCAAGAAGAGATCTTCCTGCGAGTCGGACGCTATGGGCCGTTCCTCGAACAAGGCGAACGTCGTGCAAGCCTGCGAGACGACCTTGCGCCGGACGAGTTGACACTGACCGCGGCGCTGGAGATGCTCGACAAGGCGGCGATGGGCGACCAACCGCTTGGCTACTGCCCCGATACCGGCAAGCCGATCTTTCTCAAGGAAGGTCGGTTCGGGCCGTACGTACAAATGGGGACCACCGACGACGAGGAGAAACCCAAGAATGCATCGTTGCTGCGCGGCATGACTCCGGCTGATGTCACGCTGGAGGTCGCACTGAAGCTGTTGTCGCTTCCACGAACACTTGGGCAGCACCCGGAAAACGGTGAAGACGTTGTTTCGCAGAACGGGCGATTCGGCCCCTACATCAAATGTGGTACCGAAACGCGATCCCTCCCAGCGGGCGTATCTCCTATCGAGGTTACCCTTTCTGAAGCATTGGCGTTGCTGGCCCAACCCAAGCAGACTCGCGGACGCGGCGCCGCCAAAGAACCGCTCAAGACATTTGAGAATTCCCCGGTGACGGAACAGCCCGTTAAACTGCTGGAAGGTCGCTACGGGCCGTACGTGACGGATGGTGTCACTAATGCGTCTCTTCCCAAGGCGGCGGATCCCGAAAACCTCACGTTTGCCGATGCGCTCACCCTGCTGGCGGAGCGTGCCGCGAAAGGGGGCAGCACCAAAAAGAAGGCGGCTCCGAAAAAGAAGGCAGCGGCGAAGACGACCCAAAAGAAAACAACCGCCCAGAAAGCTGCCAAGAAGACGACCGCCAAATCTTCTTCAACTGCCGCTACCAAAAAGAAGTCGACGACGAAAAAGAATTCGTAGATCAAAGCTTGGCGGGTGGCATCTTCCGTTTACCCATCAAGCGTCCCACGTGCGAACAGCGCAAGCAACCGCACTCCGCCCGCCGTTGCCGTCCGGATCAACGTTGTCACTCGGCACGGCTTGTGACAGCGATCTCTGCCGTGGCAGGTCAGCGAGTTGCCGCGCAGGTGGCAACCACCAGCTGCCGCTCAAGAAACGACACGATCGAATGATTGTACTTTTCCGGATCGAATCGCTGTAAATCTTCGTGCTCGGCTCCCTCGAAAATGAACAACTGTTTTGGTTCGCCAGCGGATGCGAACAGGTGCTGAGTCTCGTCGAGCGTTGTGTGCCGATCATTATCACCGCAGGCGACGAGTATCGGGCAGTCGCAATCGGCGATATGATCGATGGGGCGCAGGTCATCGGTGGTGATTCCTAGCCGCGGTTTCAATTGACAAAGGAGCACCGGCGTCAGGATCTTGGAAAACACTCCGGTTCGCATCGCGATACGATTGTCGACCGCCTCGTTGATCGTTGGATATACCGATTCGACCACCAGGGCATCCACATTCAACGGCGATCCAAGCAGGGCGGCTGCCCCGCCAAGTGACACGCCCAAGACGCCTATCCGATCGTCCGGACGCTGCTGTCTTGCCCATGCCACTGCCGCCTGTACGTCATATCGCTCGAGATATCCGACCGTAATGTGTTTGCCAGTGCTTTCGCCGTGTGCCTGCAGGTCAACCAACAACACAGAAAAACCTCGTTCATGGAATAGACGCGCGCGTGGCAACATCGTCCGCCGATTGCCGCGAAACGGATGCAACAACACTACCGTCGCTCCCGACGATTCGCCAGGCAAGTACCATGCGGCGACTTGCGCTCCCGATTGGCTTTCTAGTGTCAACGTCTGGAACGGTAAGTCCGACGGCGGACTACCGACCACGCACGTGGCTGGCGCCACCAGCTTTCCTCCTGCCAGCCAAGCCGCCGCGACGATCCCAACACCAGCCACGAACAACGTCGTGCCGAGATACCGCCATGTCAGGCGTTTGCGGAAGAACCTGTAAAACGATGGTGATGTGGCCATATCATCGGGTGTATAACCGCACGCACTTGGCGTCAAGGGCCCGACTCCGGCCAATAAGACTCCCAGCGCTTGCGAAGCTCCACCTCCCCGAACAGAGTCCTGCGCATAACGTCAGACCAGGCCTGGGTCCGAGGGCTGGGCTTATCGCTTTCTGGCTCTGCCTTCAGAAAAGCCATGATTCCGCCGCGTGGAAAACGAGTCCAAATAGGTTCTTTTCTTGGCATCGTGGCTGTGGTACTCTGGTGCCGAGACAGACACTGCCTATGGTTCGTGGGTGTGACAAAGATGTGTACTTTGTGAAAAGAAGCGAATCGACGATAAGAAGAAAACTGAAAGTCCGGAATATGTCAAGCTTGCTACGAACTGCGCGAATCGGAGTTGTTCTCGTCTTCATATTGATCGCCGACGTTGTGATGGCACAACAGTCGCTTTTCAGTCACGGAGATCATGTCGTCTATATTGGCAATACACTTGCCGATCGCATGCAGCACGATGCGTGGTTAGAAACCTACTTGCACGCGCTGTTGCCAAAGCATGAGTTGACGGTTCGCAATCTCGGGTTTTCCGGGGATGAGGTCAAGCAGCGTCAGCGGGCCGACAACTTTGGCGATCCCGACCTGTGGCTGACAAAGTGCGAGGCCGATGTCGTATTTTGCTTCTTCGGTTACAACGAGGCGCTCCGAGGAGAGGCTGAGCTGGACGCGTACAAGTCCGATTTGGCGGAAATGATCGACCACATGCGATCGCAACGGTACAACGGCACCAGCGCGCCGAAGTTAATCGTCTTTTC
>JAGQPD010000801.1 GCA_020426865.1 Planctomycetales bacterium | reverse complement strand
TGGCATGATTTCGTCAACCGTGAGTCTTCGGTCGTTGTTTTTGTCCAGCGACATAAGCGCATTGGGAGCGTTCTCCAACTCACTTCCGCTCAACTCGCCGTCGTGGTCCGAATCCAACGCCTCCATGATCGGCAACGCTTGTGCCAGCGTGATTGCGTTGGTCAGCTGCATCGCAACGGCCCAGCCTACAAGCATCATCAAGGATGTTGTGCGGTGATTTCGAGCGTGTATTCCAATGGGTTGTGTAGGCATCGGCGGTGCAAAATGTATTGGTGACATGGCAATCCCTGAGAAACACTGGAAATGAGATGGGAACGACGAGACCGCGACCATGCCCGACATCTGATGTTTCCGCTCGATGCCGGGCAAACGCGCAATGGATATGTTAAGACAAGATTAAACCAGAGGATATCATCAAAGTTTCGAGAAAAAAATCACGAAATACCCTCGCCCGCGGCTGTCGTGGTTGAAGGACTTTCGCGCCGATCGTCTGGCTGGGGACGACGGGCTGCGACCCGCTAGCAGCGTTGATCTTGTTTGCCGGCGGGCAATTCGATATAAGCCCCAAAAAGCTCGACGCTGCACGCGGCTTGCTGCGCCCAGGGCGACGGATATTTCACCGAATGACGTAGTGGTCGAGTCGCAGTTGGTGCAAAGGAACGAATTGGAGAGTGACCAAAGTGGTGAGCAGTTGTGTATTGGGAAGCCGTTGGTATGGCGCTCTGGCCTATGTAGCGCTGGCCTATATTGCGCTGGCGCATATGGCGCTGGTCGCCGGACCGGCTTTTGCTCAGGGACAGATTGAGTTATTGCCGCCGTCCGAATCGCAAGTTGTGCAAGGGGGGTATCCGCTGCCAGCCACCGGGCTTGATCCGGCGTTGGTCACGGGCCCTTTGCAGCTACCGTCGTTGGGGTATGGCGTGCCCCCCGAGGGGGCATTGGAAACGGGCTTGCCGATCGTTACCGAGGAAGTTGGTGGTCCGCCGAGTTTAATGCCGACATGGTTCAATCCGTTTGCGGTGGTGGGACCATCGTGGGACGGCAGTTTTGAGGTGGGGATCAACGGCTCGGACGGCAACGCGAATGCTTTTAGCCTGCGGACGGGATTTGAGCTTTCTCGCGAGGGACCGCGTGCGGACTGGAACGTCGATTTCACGTACGCGAAGGCTCAGTCGCGGGACATTGAGACACAACACAACGCGCTATTGCGGGCTCAGTGGGACTGGAAGCTACCGGATCCGCGCTGGTCGTTATTCACGAAGACGGTATTGGAGTATGACGAGTTCAAGGCATTCAACTTGCGAGTTGTGCTCAACAGTGGTCTTGCCTACAAGTTCATCGACAATGATCAGACAGCATTGAAGGGGCGGTTCGGTGCGGGTGCATCGCGCGAGTATGGCGGAGGTGATGAGTTTTGGAAGCCGGAAGCGTTGTTCGGGTTTGATTTCCGGCATCAATTGACCAGTCGCCAGAAATTTCAATATACGCTGGACTACTTTCCGAATTGGGAGGACTTTTCCGACTATCGTCTGGTCACGGACATGGGTTGGGAGGTTGTTTTGGACGAAACAACGAATCTTAGTTTGAAGTTGAATGTGATCGATCGCTACGATAGCACGCCCAACGGAGCGAAGCCCAACGATATCGATTATTCGATCCTGTTGATCTGGAAGAAGTAGTCGGGTGCGCGGTTCGTTGTCGCGGGCGGATCGAGGTGGAAGCTGGCGAGCGGGTCGTCAAGGGGATCAGTCCAGATCCGAGTGGATTTCGTCTTGCTGTGTGTCCTTCGGTCGCGAACCACTGCCGCTGCCACTTCCGCGTCCATGGAGGTAGAGTTTGATGGGGACTTCGCCGAACGACAACTGATCGCGAAGCACGCCCAGTAGATAGCGGCGGTAGGTTTGGGAGAATGCCCGAGGGTTATTGCAGACCAGCACGATTGTGGGAGGTTGGGTCCCGATTTGGGATGCATAATAGACCTTGGGTCGCTTGTTTTGAAACAGCGGCGGCGGGTTTGTTTCCAGAGCGCGACTGACCAGGGTGTTGAGCTGCCCGGTAGAAATGCGATCGCAGGATTGACGATAGAGCATCTGGGCATGATTCAAGAGTGCCTTGACGTTTTTCCCAGTCTGGCCGGTGATGAACGCGATTGGCACGTGCCACATCGTGCGAAACGTATCCCTCAGATACTTGACCCATTTCTCCGTGGGAATTTCGCGGTACATCAGATCCCATTTGTTGACGACAAAAATGCATGGCTTGTAGTGTTCCGTGACGTAGCCGCATAACTGCTTGTCGACACGTCCGATTCGCTCCGTCGCATCGAAGAATACCAACACCACATCGGCGCGCCGGATGCTGCGGTGGGCACGTCGAGTGCCGTAGAAGTCGATATCGGTACGGACGCTGACGGAGCGACGCAGCCCGGGAGTATCGATCGCAATGAATGCCTTTCCGTCCATTTCAAATCGGACGTCGACGCTATCCCGAGTCGTCCCGGGGACCTCGCTGACAATCATGCGATCCGAGTGCACGAGAGTATTGACGAACGTGCTTTTACCGACGTTGCGGCGTCCCACAATGGCGACTTTCATCATGGGAGCTTCTGGGACAATGTTGCTCTCCGTTGACTGCTCAGGCAGACGCTCGAGTATGTGGCTCAGCAATTCTTGTTTGTTGCGATTGGACTTCACACTCACCGACACTAGCTTGCCGCGACCTAATCGATAGAATTCGTTGGCCGCGGCATCGTGCGTCGGGCCATCGGTCTTGTTGGCAACACAAAGCATGGGCTTGTCGACGTATCGCAGGCGTGCGGCGACATCTTTGTCCAATGGCAGAATGCCGGTTTGCGTGTCAACGACAAACAGAATCAGGTCCGCGCTTTCGATACCGGCGGTAATCTGATCCTCGACCTGCTGCGTCAAATTGTCGACATCCGTAATGCCGATCCCTCCCGTGTCGACCAGTTCAAAATACCGCCCGTCTGCCTCCATGAGGTATGTCAAACGGTCCCGGGTAACGCCGGCAACGTTGTCGACAATTGCCAAGCGGCGGCCCGCCAGCCAGTTGAAAAGGCTGGATTTTCCGACATTCGGACGACCGACGATCACAACTTGGGGAATCCGCATTTCGGGTCACAACAGCGATGGATGCAAAATACAAAGCAGCAAAAGTAAAAGGCGAGATACAAGGGTGGGTGGGTAATCGCTGGAACATTTGCCAGCGGAAAGCGGGAATCCTCACGGCCATTCCTGCTGCCTCGGCTACCTCCCCACAATACCGCCAGCCTACCAGCATATTTTACTGGTCCCGTCATGGACACCCCAAAAAGCTCGGAGGCCTGGTCTTCGTGGAATAAATCTGTGAGGATTGAAGCTCGCCGTGACGGCTGGGACAGCCGTGTAACGGTGTGGCCAATTTTGCATATGCGACGTGGATGATGCCGTCACTTAACGCACTACTTGATGAAATTCGCGCGTGTGAAATCTGCAACGATGTCTTGCCGTTGGGGCCTCGGCCGGTGCTGGTGGCACGCGCCTCGGCTCGGTTGTTGGTCGTCGGTCAAGCTCCGGGGCGCAAGGTGCACGAGTCCGGAGTGCCGTGGTCCGATCCTAGTGGCAAGCGTTTGAGGGACTGGATGGGGATTGGCGCGGAACAGTTCTATGATTCGCGGCAGGTAGCGATCGTGCCGATGGGCTTTTGTTATCCTGGGACGGGGAAATCGGGCGATTTGCCGCCGCGCCCCGAGTGTGCGGAACATTGGCACGCACGGGTGTTCGCGATGCTCCCTCGGATTGAAACGACATTGGTCATCGGTCAGTATTCCCAACGTTACATTTTGCGAGAATGCGCGCAGCGGTCATTACGTGAAACGGTTGCAGCGTGGCGTGAATTTGCTCCAAGATTCTGGCCATTGCCGCACCCCAGCTTTCGCAACAATCGATGGCTGCAACAGAATCCATGGTTTGAACACGAAGTATTGCCGAGTCTACGGGAGCATCTCCGTCGATTGCTCTCTTGATCGGATACTGTCTTAATCTGTTATTGGCCGGATCTCGACGCGAGCATCAATTACGTTACAATTTTGGGATGTCTGATACACGAGCGTTGCAACAACAACTTGCCAGTCTACAGCGGGCGGGAGTCACCGACTTGCCGCTTCCCCGTCCTGGTTTGGGCGTCAACGATTGTGCCGAGGTGGTTGAGCGCCCCACAGGTATGATCGAATCTTCATTGGAAGGGGGTCCCGTCGTGAAAGAACCCATTGAGCCGTTGGCGCCAAATCCGCACCGAGGCCCGTCGATCGACGGCCAGCGCGCTGCGGCGTTGAACGTCATCGCTCAAGAGGTTGCGTCGTGTGAGCTCTGTCCAGAACTGGCATCGTCGCGAACTCAAACCGTCTTCGGCGTGGGGAACCCGCACGCACGGCTATGTTTTTTTGGCGAAGCACCTGGCGCGGATGAGGATCGGATAGGCGAGCCGTTCGTGGGACGCGCCGGTCAACTGTTGGACAAGATCATTCAGGCTTGCACTCTACGACGCGAAGATGTCTATATCCTGAACGTCCTGAAATGTCGTCCGCCGGGCAACCGCAACCCGGCTGCAGACGAGGTGGCCTGTTGCCGAGCTTTTTTTGAAAGGCAGTTGGAAATTATCCAACCGGAATTCATTTGTTGCCTGGGGAGTATCGCGGCAACGAATCTATTAGAGACAACGCAAACGATTGGCAAGCTCCGTGGACGTTTTCATCAATGGCGCGACATCAAAGTCATCGCCACGTATCACCCGGCCTACCTGTTGCGGAATCCTTCCGCCAAGGCGGAGGTCTGGAAAGACATGCAGATGTTGATGCGGGAGATGGGCATTCCGCTGAGCACCGACAACCCCGGCCAATGACGGAACATCCAGTAGCGGATCATCCCGATCAGTAGCTGACGGTCCTGTTCCGTCGTGGATGGGGAATCGTGGCGTTTTTTTGCGTCAATGAGCGTTAGTGGAGGCGCCGGTAGCGAGCAGTTTTTGCAGTGCTTCGCGAATCTGACTCATCTTCACCGGCATTGTCAGGACTTGGTGGATGTCACTGGTGGATACGTCGCCGGCCCATTCGGATTGGTTTTTTCCCAGCAGCAGGATAGCAGGGGTGTCACGAGTATGTTCGCCGGAGGTGAATTCCTTGAAGGCATCGACCCCCGCTCGGCCCTCGTTGCTGGTAGAAAATAGAATGCCATTGGCTACGTGCGAGTCGGCGTTGAATCGATCGAGGGCCCGGTAGGGGTCACCAATCATGAGAACTCGATAACCGTACTTCTTTAGTTGCTCGCGGAAAATGTCCTGCATGCTTTGCTGCGATTCAATGACCATTACGGTGCGATCGATGCCTTCGAGCGAGCCGCTGCCACCGGACCGTTCCTCGTTGAGTCGCTGCATGGCTTTCTGCAGATCTGCCAGCATCGCACTTGGTGACTCGTATCGCTTTTCTGGATCGAGTTCCATTGCTTTGCGGGCGATCAGGACCACGGGGGCTGGCAGATGGGGATCGAGATCGGTAATCGGTTTAACATCGCGATATCGATCGACACTCAACCGCTGCAATCGGTCACGCGATTCACGCAAGGGAGAATGACCAGTCAGCATGTGGTAGTACATGCATCCGGCAAAAAAGATATCGCTGCGAGGGTCGTCTTTGCGGACCCCTGTAGCGCGTTCCAGCCCGGCGTAGTCGATGGTGCGCTGATTGGTCAACTTATCGTCGACTCCCTCGGCGATGGAGGCTAGTCCGAAGTCGACGAGCTGTGCGCGGCCGTTGGTAGAGACGAGGACATTGGATAGTTTTAGATCGCGGTGGGTGATACCGGTTTGAGCGGCATAATCGAGTCCGGCAACGATATCGGATATCAGCTTGGTGGCCTCGATCGGCTTTACCTTCTTGCGGACTTTGACGAAATCTCGCAGGCTCTGGCCTTCGACAAACGCCATCACCAGAAAGTAGATACCGCGGGTCCCATGGACCTCGTAGATGGGCACGATGTTGGGGTGCCGCAACTTCATCCCCATTTCGCCTTCGTGAACGAAGCGATCTTTGTCTTCGCGCTTTTCGCTGTAGCGTTTTCGCAGAACCTTCAACGCCACGATTTTACCGGTGTCCTTGTGAACGGCACGATAGACGCGAGCGAACGAACCGTTGCCGACAAAATAGAGCACTTTGTAGTCGCCATAAAAGAATCCCGCTCGTTCCCCTCGCAGGACCTTGTCGATTTGATAGTTGGTCATCAGACCGCTACGTAGCACGAAATTTTGGATATCGGCAAATGGCACATTGCGAGTGCCAAAATTGCTCCAGATCATCTGCATTTGCCGCTGAGTAATCAGATTCAGGTCAAATGCGCTCTGTACGAACTCTTCAGCCGACATGTCGCCCATCTAGCTCGGAACTCCCCCTAGCGCAATTAAGTCGTGTCTGGATACGAGTTGCGCATTTGCACGCACAATACATGGAATCTTCATCTCTCTGACTATGTTAGATGGAAATCGGTTTGGCGGCAACAAACCACGATATTTGCTGCGGGATCGAAGGCCGAATTCCCGCCTATTGGTCGCCGCGGCCCTCGAGTTCGCGCTGTAACGTGTCACGTTCACGGCGAGTCGCCTCGAGGTCGAACATCAGGTATTTCATATCCAGGCGGAGTTGTCCAAGTGCGTCCTGTACGAGGGCGAGGATGCGTTTGCGGCGGTGCGTGCTTTCGACGACCTTCTGCAACGCCGGTTCCAACTGGCGGCGGTACGATTCGGGCAATTGTTGGATCGCCGCGACGAGTTCTCGCGTTTCGGTTGGCAGCTTTTCCGACTTTTCGCTGATCGATTCCGATGGGGTCATGTTGCGTCTCCGGAGGTGTGATGAGTGTTGGCACGATGTGAAAGCAGCCCGCATGCCAAAACCGCTCACTCCCTACCGATTCTATACGTAACCTTCGATACAGAAAAGATTTAGGCGCAAGAAGTTCCAGAATTGTTAGCAGGCGAATGTTGAATATTTGCCACAATTGCTCTCGATTCGTTGCCAAAATGCCGGTACAAGAGGGGGCTGTCAATCCATGGATGGGGGGCCTTCACGGAAATCAAGGCGGATGTGGCGAACAATGCGGCCGTCATCGGGCCCAAAATGCAGAAACTGGACGATTCTAGCGATCGTGTCGATGGCGGTGGCTGTCGATGCCGCGGAGCGTTCGCGATGGGAGGTAATAGCCAGCGATTGCGTCGTGCGATCGGCTGTCCATCGGAGGATCCGGTCCGAGGATGGGGAGGTTTCTCTCGCGGTGGCGGAGGAATGTGAACAGATTCGGGTAGACGCCGGCGGAGGGACCTACATCTACGCCGTTTCGGAACTCCCCCCTTGCCGAGTGATCGAGGAATTGCACTTGGGGGTGGAGCTCAACGCCAATCGCGAGGGGCTGCAGGTTTCCGCCCGCGTGGTCCTTCCGCACACGTTGCGTCCGGACACGGGTAAGCCGATCAGCTTTTTCGTCAACGGCAATATGTACCAGCGTCGAACGGCCTGGCAACGTCTGGTTGTGGAGGGCTTACCGGATGCGGTCGAGCGACAAGTACGAGTCTTGCGGTCGCAATACCGCTGTCGGATCGACGCACGTGAAGCATACGTGGATCGATTGATCGTCAACGTCTACGGCGGTCCCGGCACGACCGAGGCCTTTTTGAAACCGCCGCAATTGGAGAACGCCGTCGCGATTCGACGTACTACAGGTAGTGACGGTAGCGTGTCGCAATTGGCCGACGGCATCGCGATCGTCGACGTTGCAAGTGCGGACGGTCCTGACGCAAACACAGTTCCATCTTGTTGGACTCTCTCGGGCGAACCGCTATCGAACATATTGGCAGGCGATTCGGACGACGGCCGACCGGTGGTTTGCGGTGGTATTGCCATCCGTGGGGGGCGACCGTTTTTTGCTCGTGCCATCGACTATCATGGTGAGAACCTGGCATTTCTCAAGTCGCTGGGATTCAATACGATTTGCAGTGCCGTTCCCTATAACGACCGGCAGCGTCGCGAGGCCGAAGAGCTGGGGTTGTGGTTGATTGTACTGGACCGGCGGCAGCAAATACCGAGCGACCTCTCCATTAGCGTGCGCGAGACAGGTGTCGCCGCCACTGACTCGAGTGGTTTATCCGATCGAGGTTTGGCTCTGAGCCCATCCGGAGAGACGGTAACGTGGTGGCGAATCGGTGATCAAGATGTGGCATCTCGATTACGGCCGAACGCCTGGCGGGCCGCGGCGCTTGGCGCGCGAGGGATCTGGATGGAGTCGGCGAGCCGGTTGGACGCCCCCAACGACGCTGCTCGAGAATTCTGCCGCAATTGTGAATGGGTGAATCGTGAGTTGATACCGCTGACTCCGTGGATCGCCGGCAGTCGAGAGAATGTCGAAGTGTTGTCGACGTCGACCGATTCCGGGGCGACCAAACTGACGGCTCGAATTCTGACCGCCGCCAGGTCGCGACTTCTACTGATCGTGCGTGACGACGGAGATCCACTGCAGCCGCCAACTCGGGATGCTGCCGCGCCGTCGCTTGTCCTGAACGAAGTCCCGCTGTCCTTCGACAGTTTTCAACTGCAGACGGCCGGCTTACAACCGATTCGGCGTCAACGTGTCACCGGGGGAGTGCGTCTGCAACTCGAACAATTCCATGGTGTCGCTGCCGTGCTCTTGTGCGAAGATCCCACAATCGTTAGGGCCACCGCGGCGGAACTCGAAAAACAACAGGTGCGCCGATTACGACTGGAAACAGAGATTATTCGTCAGTACCATGCGCAGATGCGCTGGGAATCGATCGATACCATCGCCTACCGGTCCGTTTCGACGACACCCGTGCTGAATTTGGAGAAAGTCCCCGATCTCCTCGATCGAGTGGAATATGAAGTATCCCGCGGCAGTTATTGGGCAGCAGCATCGATGCTCGATACCGCACGGTCGCTCTTGCATTGACCACAACGTGAATTGGTATGCCTCACGATATCCGTGCCATGCGAACACTGCGAGAAGATTCGCTCAATATCTGGCACGCCGCTGTTTCCGCGGTCCGCGGCGATGTGGCAGTTGAACGCTTTGTTGAACTCGATCCTCAACACCAGATCCTGCGATTGCCATCGCTCGCCATTGATTTGCGTGACGTACAACGGATCATCGTTGTCGGCGCCGGCAAGGCCAGCGGGGCGATGGCCGCCGGACTAGAACGGGTCCTTTGTCAGGTACCTGGCGTCCTGGACCGCGTTGTGGGATGGGTCAATGTGCCCGATGGATGTGACTCGGAAACGTCGCATGTCCATCTGCACCCCTGCCGTCCGACCGGCACCAATGAACCGACGCAACAGGCAGTCCAAGGCGCCAGGGAGATTGTGCGGCTGGTGAGCGAAGGCGGCGAATGTGACCTCTGCATCGCCCTGTTTTCCGGTGGCGGATCGGCTCTCTTACCGGCCCCAGTTGCCGGCATTTCGCTCCAAGATAAGATCGCCGTCACCCGGTTGTTGTCGGGCGCCGGCTACGACATCCGCCAACTAAATGCCGTTCGAAAGCCATTGAGTTGCATCAAAGGGGGGAAACTGTTGGACACGGCCGGCCGCTGCCGATTGATCGGACTCTACATCTCCGACGTTCTGGGAGATCCACTCGATGTCATTGCGTCCGGGCCAACGGTGCCAGACTCCTCGACCTGTGCCCACGCGTTAGCGATTCTCGAAACACTTCCACTCGACGATCGTCGACGTGTCCCGGAATCGGTTTGGCAGTACTTGCGCCGCTGTGCTCTGCCCACCCACTTTTTTTTTAATGATACGCCGACCACCG
>JAGQPD010000800.1 GCA_020426865.1 Planctomycetales bacterium | reverse complement strand
AGCAGTAACATGACCATCAGCGGAGCACAAACGGCGAACTCGACGACCGATGCTCCGGGGCGTCTTCGTTGGTGCAACCGCCGGCATTTCGGCGATCGAGTATACAAGTCTCTACGCATAGAATCGTTGTCCAGTTCCGTTGGAGTTTCAGAGCCAATTGGGCAATGAGTGCCCGGCAGTGACGCTACGCAGGCTATAGGTGCTTATTTAGCTGCTTATGAATAGCCTAGTTCACATTCAACTTCGCTGATGGTTACAAATCGCCCCGCACGCCGTATGCCCTATTAGTACATTCGTTACAACGGGCACAGAGCTCGCATCCCCGCATAGGCGTTGACCGGCCGAGACGATTGCTTCAAAATGCGGGCGGCCTCAGATGTCACATTCTACTGGTTATTCGAAATACCCCTGAGCAACTCGAATTCATATGTCGTCGTTCACGGTCATCATTAGCGACGCCGGCGACCATGACGAAGGGTTTCGCGGGACTGCGTTATTCTGGCAGCTCGCCAGCCGTTTCGGTGCCTACGCCGAACTCGGACTCTACTGGTTTCTCTGCGCCTACTACGGCCGCGACAAGGTACGCCTATTGCGACCCTCGCAGCTGTTACGCAGAACTCGTGCAATTCAAACTGATTGGCTCTTTGTCGGCCTGCCGACACGGGTATCGACGGACCACCTGACGAATGTTCGGTTCAAGCAGATGGCATTGTATGATGCTACCGATGTCGACGGCATTGCCTTTGAGTATTCCGATCAGCGGACGCTGCTTTCACACACGAACGTCTGCCTTAAGAATTGGCGGGATCGTCGTTGGGATTTTGAGTTTCAAATTGGCTTGCTCCCCATTAAACGCCCTCCGCTGAACAACAAGCTTTCGAGACTGCTAGGACGGCATCAGCATGATGGGACGAACTTTGTAAAACAATTTGACGTGGGCTTCATTGCCAGACCAACTGGCGAACTTAAGAGTAATCCGCGCGTGCAGTGGCTATTGCAGCTGAAAAGAGATCGGCCCGGACTAACGCTTTGGGGTGGGTTGGTCGGTGATCGCCGTTGGCAGCAGGCGGTCGCTGCGGAAATCGACGATCCTCTTCTCGCCGATTGCTGGCTTAACCGACGCAAAATGAACTATCGCGAGTATTTTGAGGGGTTGTGTCGTTCGCGTGTCGCTTTGGCACCGCGCGGCTTCGCTCCTTGGACCTACCGACACTATGAGGCAATCTATGCCAAAGCGATGTTGGTCTGCAACGATCTTTGTCACTTTGATTTCTTGGTGCCCCTGCCTCCTCAGTCGGTAGTTGAGGTTGCCGAAGGCGAATCGGTGATTGCTGCCGTCGACGCTGCGTTAGATATCGTGTCGCGCAACCCAACGATTGTGGACGAGAATCGTCGGGAACTTGAACGGTGGTGGCGCTTGGCGACGTATTGCGACGCGTGTCCCGCGCTACTTGAGAGATTCTGGCGCCAGTTCACCTGATGCCCGCCTTGATCAGCGACTCTGCAACGCAAACTCGGCGGCCGATTCTTCGCTTACCGGGATCTCCAATGTGAGCTGAGATCGGACATTATATCTTGCGGGCAGGTACTGACGGGTTTCCTCAACCGTGCGATCCGGGAAATCGTTGTCCGGCAGAGTGCGTCCGGTACTCTTGTAGGCCGTGATCTCCACGCGATAAGTCCCGGCTGTCGGGCCCGACTCGGCGGAAATCGCAAACTCACCGTTTTTCACGTCGGCACGTCCGCCGGTGGCGCCGTTGGAGATTGGTACGAGCAACACCGTGCCGGATTCAAGGGGCTTGTCGTCGAGGGCCACTGAGCCGCGTACTTCAAAGGTCTCAGCCGCCGGAGTTCCGCATCCGATGCAAATTGACAGCAGCATTAGGATAATTGTGAGTGACGAGTAATTGGTTGGCATAGTCACCATGATCGCAAATTCGGTAGTCTCAACGGTTTTCCTGCAGGGACGACGCATGGTTGTTGAGAGTGGGGGAGCGGCAGCGAAATGAGACTAGCGGCGCCCGCCACCACCGGACGGGTCATCGTCGCAGCCCACGACTTCGACGTTATCGATCTCTGCGCCCCGGATGGAACTCATGTTTCGCCAGAGGTTTATGTCGATACTATCTTGTACGAACTGCACCGAGCCATCGCAGAGCAATGCATTCACGCCTCCAGGGTGACGGCTGCGCGACACGATGTATTGTTCAAACCTTGCACTGACCCCCGAATTGATGCAGGGAAACTCCGGGCGATCCCAACAACGACTGTTATCCGGGCTAGTGCTGTTAGGGCCGTATTTGGTGGAAATCTGATAACAACCCGCTTCGCAATTCCACAGCCGAGAACGTCGGTCGACTCGACTGGGATCGGGCGATGACACCTGCCACATCTCCATCATCGCCCAGGTCTTCGAAGTACCATCTTTGATCTGGCCAATTTTGGCGCCGAACTCGATGAAAAACGGTGATTGTCGGCACTGCTGCATGAACGTGTTCTGGCCCCAGTTGACGCCATAGCTACCCTTGTAGCCCGAGTAAAGTCCGTTGGTCCCTTGCTCAATCTGTTGTGACTCGTCGCTGGCACAATGAAACACAGGGTAATATCGCCGCAGGATGTCCTGTACCAGTGCGGACTGTGCTTGGACCGGCTTCGTGTAATCGTAAATATCGTCCGTGACCGTTTCTTCGATGTAGGGGAAGAGGTAATTGAAAAACGACGTGCACGGCTTCTTCGGATCGTAGGCCCATTGAGCTGATTCCGGATGGGGCCCCTGACAGCCAATGGGAAATCGTTGAAACGTTGAGTGATAGTTGTGCAGGGCGATTCCCATCTGACGTTCGTTGTTCATGCAGGACGTACGCCGAGCCGCCTCGCGCGCTGAATTGACAGCTGGCAGAAGCAACGCCACAAGCAAACCGATAATGGCAATGACCACTAGCA
>JAGQPD010000799.1 GCA_020426865.1 Planctomycetales bacterium | reverse complement strand
CCAACGGAAGCGGAATGGGAATATGCCTGCCGTGCCGGCACAAATACCGCGTGGTCCTTTGGGACGCGTGTCGATTTGTTTCCGTCGTATGGCTGGACCTTGGAGTCGTCGGGGAACCGGTCTCATACCGTGGCAACATTGATGCCCAACCGCTGGGGACTATTCGATATGTATGGCAACGAAGTGGAATGGTGTACCGACGCCGCGTCGAGTGACCCGCAATCGCATTTCGAAACGGATACTGATAACCATCGGACGGTTGACGACAGGTCGCGTCGCGTGCGAGGGGGATCCTTCGGAGATATCGCCGAAACTTCACGTTCGGCCCGCCGATCCGCCCAACCACCCGAATCGCAGTGGGCCATTACGGGATTTCGCATCGCCAGAACTTGGTCGCCCAGGTAACGTCCAAAGAATTCGGATGTATAATGACGACGTGGCTGTGATATCCCGCCAGCGGCGGATTGATTCGCGAGCCCGAAAACGTGTCCGACAGGTGATGTCAGATAAGTCATATCAGACAAGTCCCGACGCTGAAGTCCGCGACGCACATCGCGCATTGTTGCTGGCCGAGGAAGAACGTCGCAGGTCGCCGAATGATCCCAAAGTACTCGACGCCGTTGCGGCCTGTCATGCATCAGCTGGAGATTTTGACAAGGCGATTGAATTACAAACAGAGGCCGTCAACTTGTGTGTTGATGAGACGAAATCGTCATTACTCTTGTCGCGTCTGCAACTGTATCGCAATCAGCAGCCGTATTTGGAGCACACGAGCCATGTCCGTTGATTTTCGTTTTGCCTTCGGATGTTGTCTATTTTTTGCAATGGTCTTCGTTGCAAGCGACGCACAGGCCGACGACGCACCGTTACAACCTTGGCGGGAAAACCCTTGGTACTGGTCCTATCATGGCCAGCCCGTAATGTTAATGGGTGGCAGCGACGACGACAATCTTTTTCAATGGCCCCAACAGCAGCTGATTCCGCAGCTCGACCGCATCTCCGCGGCAGGCGGCAATGTGATTCGTAACACGATGAGCGACCGCAAGGATCGTGGCTTCGAAGTCTATCCGTTCCGACAACTGGACAGCGGCAAGTACGACCTCGAGCAGTGGAACCCGGAATATTGGCAGCGATTCGAACGAATGTTGGAAGAGACGCGAAAGCGACAGATTGTGGTGCAGATTGAGGTCTGGGACCGCTTCGACTACTCGGACAACGGCGGTAACCCGCGCTGGAAGAACCACCCGTACAATCCGGCCAACAACATCAACTACACGTTCGAGCAATCGGGGTTCGTTTCGGAGTATCCCGATCATCCGGGCGCCAACAAGCAGCCGTTCTTTTTTACGACGCCCGCACAACGCAACAATGACGTTGTTATGAGGTATCAACAAAACTTTGTCGATAAGCTGCTCGCATACACATTGCGTTACGATCACGTCTTGTACTGCATGGACAATGAGACGCGCGCCGAACCGGCGTGGGGCACCTACTGGGCACGCCATATCAAGGAGCGTGCTGTCGCGGCTGGGAGATCTGTCTATGTAACCGAGTTGTGGGACGACTGGAACCTGCAAGCCGACTCGCACAAGGAGACGTTCGACCATCCAGAGCTGTACGACTTCGTGGATGTTTCGCAGAACAATCACAATTCAGGAGACAAACATTGGGACAACTTCTTGTATGTCCGAAAATACCTTGGAAAGCATCCGCGTCCAATGAATACCACGAAGACATACGGTGCGGATCGAAACAAATTCGGCCATACCGACCAGGACGGTATTGAGCGCTTTTGGCGGCACCTGTTGGCTGGAGCTGCTTCGGTGCGATTCCATCGCCCCGATTCTGGACTGGGGATTTCCGGCAAGGCGGTTGCTGCCATCCGTGCGGCACGCGCTGTCGAGCAACTGGTTCCATTCTGGCAGTTGCAACCGGCCAACGAGCTTATACGCGACCGCCGAGCGGGGCAATGTTATCTGGCGGCTGATCAAGCTCGGTCGCTCGTGGCCTATTTGCCCAAGGGGGGCGAAGTGTCGATCGACCTGTCTTTCAGTAGCCCGGCAACCGCCACGAACAAGGCGACCGTGCATTGGATCAATATCGACACCGGCGACGAAGCTGCGACCGAAGAGCATCCCTACACAAAGACGATATCGATCCGTTCGCCCAGCACCAACAACTGGGCCGCCGTCATCTCCGTCGATTGAGCTGGGCGACCGCTGAGTTCGCAGTGATCAGACACACTCGTGCATGTCCCTCTGGGTCATGAAGGGTCAGACCCTGTCTCCGGTTTTCCATGATGGATGGTTGAGGCACATCGAATTGATCGAACCAATGTCGCGTCCGTGAAACGTACAATGCTTGGCGACATCTACCGGTGTTCGGAGCGAGGCAACGGGATTTGACTCGGCCGACGCGCACGTCGGTGTTGCTCAGGTGCGGCCGATCCGCGTAATGCTTTGTGGTTCGAGGCATGCCACCCTATGCGATTGTCTAATACCTCGTGGTTCGAGGTATTATGGTCGCGAGCCGTGTTGCCGTCCCCGGGCCGAGTGGCGGCTCTGTCGGCGTGTGCCTAGCGTGATACGTCATCAGTGCGATTGGGTCCGCACGTTCTTTCTTCACTTCGACTCGCCACGCGTCGCCTGCGCACAATAGACGGGAAACACGGTCTGACCCCGCGCAGCGCGGTCATGAATCTCATAGGCTAAGAATTCTAAACAAAGGCATATCGAGTCAGGTATCAAGACGTTTCAACCGATGGCGGCAAGCAAGAAGACTTAGCAGCAGGTACAGGCCACAATTTGGTTCCGGAATAGTCGATCCGCGAAATCGGATATTGTCAATTCCCACGTCATAGCGATCGGGTCCGTAGAATTTCAAATAGAGCCTGGTGAACGTCGCACGAGCGCCCGAGTCCAGCGTTATCACGTTGCCGTTTTCGGGACGCACGCCACCTTGAACTCGCCGTCCCAGGGCCGCAGGCCCTTCACAACCCCTGCCGGGC
>JAGQPD010000798.1 GCA_020426865.1 Planctomycetales bacterium | reverse complement strand
CGACCAACCTGCGCGACTCGCATCCGAACCTCACTCGCCGGTTGATGAACGAGCTCGTACAGTATTTGCTGGACGTCGATGCTCAGGTACCTGTGAATCGCGAGACGAATTCACCGGCCGAATTGCCCGAGATCGTTGATCATGTCATTGGTGACATGACCGGCGACGCTTTTGTGAAGCTCGACGATTGGCTGGCGTTTCGAGCAGTCTTGAACACAACAATCGCCGCAGCAACCAGGTTGGAAGCAGAATCGCAAGGCGATTGGAACTTCGATCTCCGCGTCGACCGAGAGGACTTTCTTGTTTTCAAGGCGGCCTTCGAAGAGGCCAACGGCGCTGGGAGCTTTGCCCAAGCCTCGGCCACCGTCCCTGAACCCTCTAGCTGCGGATGGCTAATGGTGGCAATGGTGACGCTCGCGTGGCGAAAAAGACGGGGCCCGGCCCTCGTGGGGAGGTGACCAAGTCGTTAATCAACGACGCCACGGTCTCTGAAAAATGCCTCGCCATACCAAGTCGCGATGGCTGCTTCCTGAGTGCGAGCGCGAATGACGAACGCGATGCCTTTGTCGACGAGTGCTTCTTGAGCCTTCTCAAGCTCCAGTTCGTTAAGTTTCCCACTGTCGGTCGCGTGACATAACCCCGCTGCGTTCTGAGCAAATCCTGCGTAATCTGTAATCAGTCCGCAGTCCTCCGCCTCCAGTTGCTCGACACGCACGGTCATGTCATCGTCTTCGGCTGTTATCTCTTGATATAGACGTTGGTGTGCCGACTGCACCGAACTCTCCAATGATTCCCCGACATCCTCTGCCGCCTGCCGAACATTAGCCGCCCACGACGCCAACTCACCAGGTACGACCGGCGATTCTAGACTTGTCTCCAGGTCCCTCAGCAATCGGTTGTAGCGATCGACCGCACGACTGTCGCGTCCAGGTTCGGTCATGTTCCTGTGCCTCCCGATTAGTGCCCTGGCAATCAAGCCCCCCGTGAAAAGGTAGTGGGCTCCGCTGATCATCGACGCAAGCGGCATGCCAGCGGCGAATGGCAGTCTCTAACCGCGATTTCAGGAATTCCGGGACCGGCGATTGCGATACGGTTGGTCGATCACCGTCCCGTCCGGTCGCCCAGCCACCAGGACGCCCGAGAGACGCGCGACACCCTCGTTTCCCCCAAAAAAACGACGGACCCATTGCGGGCAACGTCATCGAGTGTTGGTTGAGCAGCTAGTCATTTTGGGGATTTGTGTACCCCTCGCTTGAGGGGAGTGAAGCCGACAGTATAATGCGCTGATGTGGTCAAGCGATCATCGCGAGACGATCGATGGTAGCGGGAATTTTCTTTGTCGGTTCCCGCCGTTTTCGCGGTGACGACTAGGTTGCTCGTCGTCGTCGACAACTTTGCGCGGCACGACGACGGCGAACGTCCGGCCGAGGGCCCCATGGCTTGACTCGCAAGCTGGTACTGTCGGCGATACCGACGGCAACGATTTCGTTTTCTGGCAACAACAATTTGGCAGTGCCGCATCCGTCGCCGCGTCGAACGTTGTTCCCGAACCGTCGACAGCCGGAATCTCCATGCTCGCGATTGCCGCGGTATTGATTCGCCGCAACTCCCTATGGGGGCTAAGGGGCGGAAGCGGGACTGACGCCGTCGGCGCAACACGGGGCACTTGCCAACACGGCCTCCATCGAGAGGTCTCGATCAACCCACGGCCCAGCTGCTGCCGAGTGGCAGACGCAGGCGGGATAGGGGGTCAGCGGCAGCGGTGCCGGGGGGAAATAGTGACAGTTAATATGACAACCTGAATAGCAGTGCGCGGCCGAGGAACAGCCCGCGACACTCAGCAGCACGAATGCCAACGTTGCCGCCAGGAACGTGGATACGAAAGTCATCTTGCGGACTCCCTCTTTGGCGTCCATGCCAATTCATTCTTCCGGGGACGATTCGGGCGTACGGGGAGACAGTTCGTCATGCGGGGCAGGAAGCTCTTGATCGAATTCCGTACCAAGCATCGTGCCAACGACGTTTTCTAGCTCCGCCATCGTCTGACGCAAGTTGGACTCAAGTCTCAGTCGTGAGAGCTCAGATCGCAGTAACTGCTTCCAGTTGTCGATTAGTTGCAGAAAGTCGACTTTGCCGACGATGTATGCCTGGCTGGAGACTTCCAGCGTTTGCCGTGCCTTCGGCAGAATATCCTCGCGGAATAAGCCCAGCATTTCACGCTGGCTGCGTGCCTTGGCGAATAGACTTGTCACCTCCTCGAGCGTATTGTCGCGTAGGGAATCGTATGCACGGGCTGAGGCAACAGCCTTCGCCTCTGCCGACCGGACCGCCGCGTCAATTCGGTGGCGGTAGATTGGCAAATTGCTTCCAACGCTCAAGAGGACTGCGTCGCTACCGCTGGCGACGGGACTGAGGCCGGCCCCTGCTACTTCAATCCACGTGGCACCGAGTGTCACGTCCGGCTTGTATTCCAGGTTGGCCACGTCAACGGCCAATCGGTCGCGATGGACTTCTGCAAGCTTTGCGTGAAGCTCCGGTCGTGCTTGTACCGCCTGGGCCTGTAGAAAATCAAGGTCGGCCGGCACGTTCTCGGGTGGCAACGTGTCCAATGCCGCGAGTCGCGATTGGGGTCCGATATGCAACAGCCTGCCCAATCGCGCGCGGGCGACGTCCAGTTGCTGACGTAGATTGGTCAGCTCATTCTCTGTTGTGGATATTTCCAGTTCAGCCCGCAACACGTCCTGCTGACTCGTGCCGCCAGTCTTGTACCGCGTGGTTGCTACGTCGCGAATGTCTCCCAGCAACTCCTGCTCTTCTTCCGTGACGACAATCGCCTGTTGGACGAAATAGAGTTCGTAGTACGCGTGTTTTACGTTCGCAATCACATCCAGCTCTTTCGCCGCCAAATGGGCTCGCAGCACATTGGTCTGTGCTTCCGCCACACAGGCTCGGGCGTCCAGTTTGCCGTACCACGGCAACTTCTGCGATGCGGCAAGCATTACCTCTTGTTTGCCGGCGGCTGTTTCGACGGGAGATGGCTGCACCGTCACGTTCCACGTCGGATCTTGGAGGCTGGCCACCACCGGCACCTGCAGCGCCTGGGCTTCGACGTTCTTGCGAGCTGCCTGGACCTCTGGATTCTGCTCGAGTGCCACTTGAATGTATTCGTCGACCGAGTGTGGCCCCTCCCATGCCAGGCTCGTCGGCGTGACAACTTCTCGGTCGATGCCGGCAGGCTGACAATATGCATGACGAACCGCGCTCGCAACGGCAGCGAATTCGGTGTCGTGGACTCGCTTTGGCATCCGACACGCCGTACCGGTCAGCACGAGCGTAATCAGGCACAAAGCGAGTCGTTGTGTCATGATTGACACCCCCGGCATGACGTGGTTGGTAGATCGTTACGCCAATCAGTATCGGTCAAATCCCTACAGTCGTAGCGGCCGGAGACTACGAATCATCCGGGATTGCCGGCGACGGATGCCGGGTTGTAACGATTGCCAAATTGTAACGATTATTCTGGTTCGTCCGAAAACAGAGATTTCTACCGGATAACACGAAAAGTCTTAGCATCCGCAATCATGCGGCAACAAAACCCTCTCTGGCGTCAGGCGATGAATGATCACCGTCTGACATGTGCAGTAATTCGTCGTGTAGCCCAGCACGCAATTTAAATTCCATGTACGCGCAATAGACAGTTGGAACTACGAATGTCGTGAACGGCTCGATGAGCATGCCCCCAAACACCGGAATCGCCATCGCGCGAGCAACGTCGGCGCCGCGTCCCGACGACAGCAGGACCGGTACGAGTGCCGCGATTGTGGTGATCGTCGTCATCACACACGGGCGGATGCGTTTGAGACCTGCTTCATAGATCTCCTGCCGAAGTTCCTCAACGCGATCAATCCGACGACGTTTCAGTCGTTCGTGGATGTAGCT
>JAGQPD010000797.1 GCA_020426865.1 Planctomycetales bacterium | reverse complement strand
ATCGGCACATATGAAATTCGCGCCGTTGTACTTGCCAGTCATCACTTCTTCCATTGCCAGATCCATCGCCTCGCGGGCCGATCCAGCTCGCAACATGTCGCGACAGAGCAAGCCTCGCGACCGAGAGATCAGTGCCGGCATGATCTTGCGGCGATTACATGCGCCGACGAATAGACCATTTTGGTTCACACCGAGCCACGTGCCACCCGCCTCTTGATCGATCCCGGATAGTACCCGCGGCTTCCCCGATTGTATCGACGGCGGAAGGCTGACTCGGTCATAGCGTTCTTCTCGGTTTGCCGCGACGAGAACCGGTGCGTCCGGCACCAACTTGTATTGAATAGCGATTAGACACATATTTTGGAGGGGTATTCCTGAAGTGATGGGTGGCGTGTCTCAGCTTCCCGCTGACTTCCCCAGAATGTAGCGTCTGGACCAGCTATTCGACACCCTATTTTGGGGGGTAAGATAAAAAAACTACTGCCAGTTGGGAAAGATCTCCCAGATGGGGATCACCGGGGTTCTAGGATGAATACGCGGGCATCGGCGGATAGGTTCGGGGGGACGGACCAGCGCAGGGCAACCGGGGTGCACTCCTGAAGCGCCGGCATCGAAACTGATCTTGGATCATACGTGCATCCACGCCGAACGGCGCGCAACGCGGACTCAACACGCTGAGATTACCCAACGACCGCCGGATCAGTCGTAGCGATCATTTCTCCAGGGGTAGGCGGAATTGGAGTAGCCGCGTTGTTCCCAGAAGCCGGGTCGATTGTCGGTGAGGACTTCGATTCTGGAGATCCACTTGGCACCTTTCCAGGCATACAGTTGCGGCGTGATCATACGGACGGGCCCGCCATGTTCGACGGCCAGCGGTTCGCCGTTGGCCGTGTGGACCAACAGCACGTCCGGTTTCAGGGCCTCTTCCAGCAGCACATTCGTCGTATACCCATCGTGGGCATGACACATTACTGCCAGCGCATTTGACACTGGCCGAGCCAGTGCCAACAGATCGATCAATCGCACGCCGTGCCACGCAAGATCCAATCGCGACCATGTCGTAACGCAATGGAAATCGCTGACATCCTCGACTTGCTCCAGCGCCAGGAATTCGTTCCAACCTAATCGCAGGGGCTGTTCCACCGCGCCATCGACGACCAATTGCCATGCCTGGAGCGATATCTCGGGGGTGATTCCCAGATCCAGCACCGGCCATTTTTGCGTGATCGTCTGACCTACGGGAAGCTGCGGCATCCCATGACGATTGATGGGGCCGGTCCCCTGAGGTGAATCGTCCGTGATGCTGGGGGTGTTCTCCATCTGCTTGAGAAATCGCTCGCGCAATTGCATGCGAGCGGCGACGATTCGCTCTAGGTCAGGCATCGCCATCCGGTTCCTTCGTGTTTTTTCTTGCGGTCGTGACGTGGTACATTATTCTGCCTATGCCGCTGTACTAACTTCGGATCGCGGCACGACCACCAGCGTACGGCGCAACCCCCAGCGACTCAAGTCGCCACTTGTCCGGAGGGCATCTCACGGATATTCGGACGCTTGCCAGGAATCGCAGTCTGCCGCAGTCACCTGCCAACCGCGGGCCAAAAACGCTACTCTATGGAGCAGGCAATCAAGAAACCGGCCAGAATTGATCCACGCAACGACTCGAGATTTTTCATGACAACACTTTTGACTCGCGATCAAGTTCCCTCCTCGGACACCTGGGATTTAACGCCGTTGTATGGCTCGGACGCCGAATGGGAATTGGCACTCAAGGAACTGCAGTCGTTGATCCCCGAATTCGCCCGCTTCCGCGGAACGCTCGGTGAAGTCAGCGCGTTGGCCGAATGTCTGGCGTTTGACAGTCGCGTTGATCAGATTTGCGAACGGTTGGGGATCTACAGCTATTTGAAGACGACGGAAGACGTCGCACAGTCGACGTACCAGGACATGCAGGGGCGGCTTTCCAAGGTGTTGGTACGGGCGAGCGAAGAGGCCAGTTACATTCGGCCGGAGATCATGGCGATTGACGGTGAGCAGATGAACCAAATGCTGGCCGACGACTTGCTGGTACCCTATCGGCTGCTGATCGAGCGGATGCGGCGGTACAAGCCGCATACGCTAAGCGAAAAGGAGGAACAGATTCTGGCAATGCAGGGGGAGGTATCGGCGGCTCCCGGCAAGATCTTTCGTCAATTGCTGGACGCCGACATGAAGTTCGGGCACGTCAAGAACGAAGAGGGTCAACCCATCGAGCTGACCAACGCCACGCTCATGCAATTGCTGATTTCACCCAAACGTAGCGTACGAAAAAAGGCCTTTCAACAATACTACCAGCAGTTCGTCGGTCACGAAAATACGCTGGCCGCGACGCTGGCCAGCAGCGTACAAAAGGACGTGTTCCATGCCCGCGTGCGCAAGTACGCCAGTGCCCTGGATGCGGCATTGTTCGCCGACGACGTTCCTCGATCGGTTTATGACAATCTGATTACGGCCGTCCACAACAAACTGCCGGCGCTCTATCGTTACTACGACATCCGCCGTCGCAAGATGAAGCTGAAGGAGATCCATCACTACGACACCTATGTCCCAATTCTGTCAGACATCAAGACGAATTACACCTGGTCACAGGCGGTCGACACTACGTTGGAGTCATTGCGTCCGTTGGGCGATGAATACTGCCAGGTATTGGCCGATGGGCTGCACGGCCGCTGGTGTGACCGGTACCCCAACAAGGGAAAGCAGAGTGGCGCTTTCAGTTACGGCGTCTACTGTGCTCACCCTTACATCATGATGAACTACAAGCCCGAGGTGTTGGACGACATGTTCACGCTGACGCACGAGGCTGGCCACGCCATGCACAGCTATTACTCGGCGCGCCAACAGCCGTTCGAATACTACAACTATGTGATTTTCGTGGCGGAAGTTGCCAGCACGTTCAACG
>JAGQPD010000796.1 GCA_020426865.1 Planctomycetales bacterium | reverse complement strand
AGAGGCGACCGTGATACAGAAAAAGTGGTTTCACCTGTTTGTGGGGTGTGCGTGCGTCTGGGTTTGGGCGAATGCCGTACCGATCGGCCGAGCACACGAGGGGCACGATCATCCCGAGCCGGTGGCAATTGAGGCTGCCGAGCAATTCGCTCCATCCGTTTTGCCCGATCGGATTGTGCTCACGTGGTCAGCCGATCCGGCTCGTACCCAGGACGTCACGTGGCGCACTAGTACCGATGTAACGCGTGCGTTTGCCGAATTCGCTGTGGCTGAGGGGGGGCCGTATTTCACAAAACATACGTTACGGGTTGATGCCACCACAAATGAATTTCCATCGGACTTGGGTACCGCACACTACCATCGGGTCCATCTGGCCGGTTTGACATCGGATACGAAATACGTATACCGCGTTGGAGATGGTGTGAACTGGAGCGAGTGGTTTCACTTCTCTACCGCTAGTGACAAACCGAAACCGTTTTCGTTTATCTATTTCGGCGATGCCCAAAATGATATCCGTTCGCACTGGTCGCGCGTCGTTCGCGAGGCACATGCCGATGCACCCCGTGCGGCATTCATGCTACACGCTGGTGACCTGGTCAATTCGCCGAAGTACGATGCCGAATGGGGACAGTGGTTTGGAGCCGGCGGTTGGATCAATGCGATGATCCCCAGTATCGCCACGCCGGGGAATCATGAATATCGAACGGAAACGGATCAACCCGCCGCGTTGACACCCTATTGGAAAACCGTCTTCAGCTTTCCCAAGAATGGTCCTGAAGGTTTTGATCAGACGGCCTATTACTTGGACTACCAGGGGGTCCGCATCATCTCGCTGAATTCCAACGAAAAGCTCGCCGAGCAAGTCCAGTGGCTGCAAACCACATTGAGCCAAAACAAGAATCGATGGACGATCCTTACGTTTCATCATCCCGTGTTTTCGTCGGCAAAGGGGCGTGACAATGCCGATCTGCGAGCCACTTGGAAACCAGTCATCGACAAGTACCACGTCGACATTGTCTTGCAGGGGCACGACCATTCCTATGCGCGTACCGGTTACAGCGTACCTGACAACGTGGGGAGCGGCCTCAACTTGCACGATGGGGACACCGTCTATGTGGTAAGCGTTAGTGGCCCGAAAATGTATCAGGTGGACCAGCAGGACTTCATGAAACGTTCGGCGTCCGGCGTTCAGCTGTATCAGGTGATCCACGTAGATCACAACGAACTGAAGTATGAAGCGCGTCTGGCGACCGGGGAGCTTTACGACGGCTTTACACTCCATAAAGACCAGAGCGGAAACAACAAGCTTGAGGAACAGGTCCCCGCAACGCCGGTAATTGACGCGCATCAGGCGGAATAAGGTAACAAGCTGATACGCGGCAACGAACGCAACTAATTGGATGCAGCCTGCTTGATAAGTGTCACTTCGTTACCGCTGTCATTGAATGACACTTCATCCATAAACGTAGTGATCAGCACGAGGCCACGCCCTAGACCGTCGCGAAGTGATTCGGGATCGCCTGCCTGGGGGATAATGGATGTGTCGAATCCCTTCCCATCGTCGCGGACGATGAATCGGACACCGGCCCGCGAGATGTCCACATCCACGTAGACGCTGCGATCGCGATACGGCTCCTGGAACAAACGTTGCGATACGATGTCGCTAGTGCCATCTTTTCCTCGCTCGCTTCGCCCCACCCACTGCTCAGCCGTCAATTCCAGATTGCCACGGAAGATGGCGTTGAGCACCGCTTGTTCCAACGCCACACCAACGCGAACCCGATCGACGTATTCCCACAATCCCATACTGCCAATCACGTTTTGAACGAGTTGGGTAAGTGGATCGATCAGTGAAAGGTCATTGTGAAGCCTGAACGAAAACTGCGTACGTGTGGAACATTCAATCAGCCGCTTGTGCGTCGTTTCGGACGCAGCCATTGCCAGGATCGGCTGCACGGTTGCCATCAGTAGATCAGCCAGTTGCGCTTTAGGGACATAGCTTGTGGCACCACCGGCCAAGGCTTGAGCCGCAATGACTTCGCTGCCGTGAGCTGTCATCAGGACGACCGGCAGGTCGGGATACTGCAAGGTGATAGTACGGACCAATTCCAGACCATTCATATTCGGCATCTGGAGATCGGTCAGCACCAACGACGGCACGAATTTGCCGATCCGTTCCAGGGCTTCTTCGCCGCTGGAGGCGTATTCAATCCCGATGGACGGATCCGACTCAAGTACGCCACCGGCCAAACGGCGGTCGACGGCGCTGTCGTCAACAACGAGTACGGTGGTCATGTCTAACCTTTTCCGAAATTGGCTACGACGCGATTCGTCGCGTTTACTTCTTGGCAGCGATTGGCGTTTCCTTATCCCCATCGCGAATGAACGGCTCACGGGCTTGTTCGCCCTGAATCGGTTTGATTTCGCGAACCCAGATGTTGCGGAATCGAACCGGGTTACCGTGGTCTTGAATCGAAATCGGTCCCTTGTCACCCTTGTTTTCGTATTGAGGCGGCCGATGAAACGGCGTGTCTCCCTTAAGCTCGAAATGGTTCAAGATCACGACTCCGTTATGGATCGCGGTAATGTACGCCGGCGTCTTCAGTGTGTTGTCGTCGTTAAAACGTGGGCATGTCCAAATGATGTCGTATGTGTTCCATTCACCTGGGGCTCGCATCGCATTGACCATCGGGGGCGTCTGTTTGTATATCGCGCCGGCCTGCCCGTCGGCATAAGTGTCGGTGGAGTACGAGTCTAATACCTGAATCTCGTAGGTGCCCATCAGGAAGATGCCACTGTTACCACACCCCTGCCCTTGCCCTGTCGGTGGATTTGGGGCGGACCATTCGATGTGCAATTGACAATCTCCAAACTCCTCCTTCGTGCGAATCTCCCCCTGTCCGACGATGGCCACTCCGTCTGTCACCTTCCAACGATTCCCGTTGTGCCAGGCGTCCAGGTTCTTGCCGTCAAATAGTATCGTGGCGTCCGCCGGAGGGTCCGCATTCGTCTTGCCCGGCGACACCTTTGCCGGAACCTCCCACTTGACGCCATTCAAATACTCGGCTGCTGTCGCGGACGAATCGCTGATGTCATGCACCGGATTCGAGAGACTTAGAATTGCCGCGCAATAGCCCAACACCCTCCCCAACCGAGTACGGTAAATGTCATTGCATTGAATTCGTTGGCTCATGATCATTGGACGATTGTTCCTTTTTGCGTGATCGGTGTTACCTCGCGGTTCGCTCAATCCTTTCGTGCTCGAATGACCACAGCGTATGACCACAGCGTACGCACGGACCGGAGGTTGTTCCATACGGTGCCTAAGATTATCGGCCATAAGTGAGATCAATGCAATCAACCAAGACCAGATTAGGGGTTCAGGCGGTGGATTTTGCCCGGAGCGACACTGCCAGCCGGTTTCTTATGCCTGAGACTGCTCAAGCTGTTCCCACCGAGCGTATGCTATCTGCAGCTCTGCTTCGCATTGTTGCAACCGCAATTTCTCTGAGGCAATCAGGTCGCCGGGCTGTCGATAGAAGTCGGCGTCAGCCATGCGATCGTGAATGTCAGCAATGCGAGTTTCCAGCTGTTCAATCACGGCGGGCAAGGATTCCAGCTCCCGCTGTTCCTTATAGCTCAGCTTGCGTTTTGCGGCGACTTCGCTAGTGCCGCGATCGGTCGCGTCAGTCGGCCGCGACGGAGTCTTCATCGTCGCCGGCGGTCCAACCTGCCTGGCCGATCGTTTCGCGGCCGGCATTGTGGCCGACGCTGCGGAACGTTGGGCCACCCAATCGTCGTAGCCCCCCGCGTATTCTTTGGGGCCACTATCCTCGAATACAATCGTGCTTGTCACCACGTTGTTGAGAAATGTGCGGTCGTGGCTAACAACGAGCACCGTCCCTTCGAATTCAACCAGCCGGCTTTCGAGCAGTTCCAGTGTCTCTTCATCAAGGTCATTGGTTGGCTCGTCAAGCACGATCACATTGGCCGGCTTGGCAAACAGTTTGGCCAGGAGCACTCGATTCCGTTCCCCCCCCGACAGAAATCGGACCTCGGTGCGCGATCGTTCGGCGGAAAAAAGGAAATCTTGCAGGTAACCGATGATATGGCGTGAGCGTCCGTTGATCGTAATCGACTCGTAGCCATCCCCCACGTTCTGTTGGATCGATGCCCTCTCATCCAGCTGTTGACGCAACTGATCGAAATAGGCAATCTGCAGATTGCGTCCAAGCCGAATCGTTCCGCTTTGCGGCGGAAATTGCCCCAGCAGCAGTCTAAGCAACGTGGTCTTTCCGGCGCCATTGGGACCGATGATGCCCACCTTGTCGCCACGTTCAATCAGTGTGTCGAACTTACGGACAATGTCGCGTCCTTCATACCCAAAGCAAATCGCTTCGGCCTGGACGACGATGTCGCCACTCCGCGAAGCTTCTTGAATCGTCAAGCGTGTCGTCCCTTGTCGTGCACGTCGCTGCTGCCGTTCCGCACGCATTCGTTCCAACGCGCGGACTCGACCTTCATTGCGAGTCCGCCGAGCCTTGATCCCGGTGCGAATCCAGACTTCTTCCTGTGCCAGTTTTCTGTCGAATTCAGCCTGTTGCTTTTCTTCGGCCAACAACGCTGCCTCTTTGCGTTTGAGGAACGTCTCGTAGTCACACGACCAATCAAAAACCGCCCCTCGGTCAATCTCAATGATCCGCGTGGCGATCTTCTTGAGGAAGGTTCGATCGTGCGTAACAAACAAGATCGTGCCGTCGTACTTCGAGAGGAATTGCTCCAACCACTCGATCGCCATCAGGTCCAGGTGGTTCGTCGGCTCGTCCAACAACAGTAGATCGGGACGGTTGACCAATGTCCGAGCCAATAGCGCCCGACGCTTTAACCCCGCCGATTGCGATTCGAATCGCACCGAACCGTCCAGCTCCATGCGAGAGAGGATTTCGTTCACGGCTCGCGTAGCCTGATGCTGCTCCCGGCCGTCGTCGTTACTGCTGGCGCCCGCCAAAGCGGAACTCACAACCTCGCCGATGGTCCCTACGATCGTCTGCGGCACGTCCTGTGGCAAGAGGGCTGCCTTTCCGCCCCGACGAAAGGTGATCGTTCCATGGTCCGGCTGCTGCTCCCCCGCAAGCAACCGCATCAACGTCGTCTTGCCAGCGCCGTTGCGGCCCAACAGGCCAATCCGCTGTCCCTCGTCAATCCGTAACGATATCCCGTCCAACAGTGGGGGACCATGATATCGGATTCCCAAATCGTCGATAGTCACAAGATTCATCCCCGTATTGTCGCGGGCCCCTTTGCGACTGTAAAGTGCAACCTTCACCGCAATGGCTCGCACAAAACACCCATCACGTTTTCCGAATACAATAGGATTCAGTGATGCGGCAGACTTCCCGTGAGAACGAGATGAACAATGGCTCGTGAAGATCAAACGTCACCGTCCGATCGCCAGACGGAGTCGTTGCGCGAGGTGCGTTACCGGCATACGCCTAATTTCGCCAGTATCTTGCAACAAGCCCAATGCGCGTTACTGGTCAGCACCTACCAGGCCGGTAAACTGATCGCCATCGGCGTCGCCGATGAGCGGTTGACGTTTTCTTTTCACGGATATGATCAAGCAATGGGGATTGCTGCCAGCCCACGACGGTTGGCGGTTGGATCCAAAGGCCGCATCTGGCTGCATGAAGGAAATCGCTCGATCGCCCCGACGCTGACTCCCGAGGGCCAATTCGATCGCTGTTATCTCGCTCGGTCAGCGATGATTACCGGCGGCATCCATTGCCATGAAATCGCTTGGGATAACCGTGGCGAGCTGTGGGTTGTCAATACCCTTTTCTCTTGCCTGTGCACACTCCACCCGGAGTTTAGCTTTGTGCCGAGATGGCGCCCGGGATTCGTATCCGCCTTGGTGGCCGAAGACCGCTGCCACCTCAACGGTCTGGCAATGCGCGATGGCCAGCCCGCATTCGTGACGGTAATGGCCGAATCAGATCGGGCAGCCGGTTGGCGCGAGAACAAAGGTCAGACCGGATGTGTGATCGATATCGCGAAGGAGCGTATTCTTTCGCGAGGACTTTCCATGCCACATTCACCCCGGTGGCATGCCGGAGCTCTGTGGGTTCTCAATTCGGGCATGGGTACGTTGGAATTGGTCGATATCCACGACGGACAACGTCAAACTGTCAGTGCGATGCCAGGTTACACGCGCGGTTTGGCGCTACATCGACAAATTGCTTTTGTTGGGTTATCGCGTATTCGCGAGACGGCTGTCTTCGGCGGTGTCCCAATCGCCGAACATCGCAGTGAATTGAAATGTGGTGTCGGCGTGGTCGACATGAACAACGGCCAGACGATTGCCACACTAGAATTTGAAAGCGGCGTCGAAGAGATTTTCGACGTGCAGGTCCTTCCAGAAACTCGGTGCGCAGCGATTTGTGGCCCGCATCGCGATATCGATGGCGATCAGGATATTTGGATCGTACCGCCGCCGGACAAAGTGACAAGCCTGACGCATTCAGACGGGCAACGGCCCGCGATGCCGGATGTCGCCGCCCCCCGCAATGTATCGCCCGCCGATTCGACATCGCAACTGGTTGCACGGGCATTGGTCCTGCATCGGGAACGGCGTATCCAAGAGGCAATCCAGCTGCTGGATCAAGCCTCGGCACAGAATCCCGTCTCCGGCGAGATTCTCAATCATTTGGGGAATGCGTTGCAGGACGCTGGCCAACAGGAGTTGGCACTGCAAAGGTATGCACAAGCGGTAAGTGTTGAGCCGACATTCTACCCGGCGCTGCAAAACTTGGGATACGTGTTAGTAGCACTGGGACATACGGATCTGGGGATCGAACGGCTGAAACAGGCGCAGGAGATTAACCCACTGGATGTCAATCATATCCTCATCGCCACGGCCTTGCCAACGATCTACACGTCCGTCGATGATTTGCGAGATCGGCGGACTCACCTTGAAGGCGAAATCAAACGACTGGCCGACAACGGGCTTAGGATCGATACGTCAAAAACCCTCGTGCCGACAAATTTCTTTGCGGCATACCAAGGGTACAATGATTGCCTGCTGCATAAGAATCTGGGACGGATCTACCGCGGCGGAGATTTGTCGAAGCCTCGTCGAAAAGTGACAACCGGAGGAGGGAAGATACGAATTGGGTTCCTTTCGGCGTATTTTCGTGACCACACGATTGGGCGGCTCAATCTCGGTCGAGTCGAAAGGCTGCCGCGGGATCGATTTGAGATCGTTGTTCTCTCCGTCGGTCAACATCACGATGAGATGGCCAGGCGATTCGCGCAAGCGGCGGATCAGTTCGTCTTGGTGCCACGCGATGTCGCGGCAGCTCGCGAACTGATCGCTCGACAGGAAGTTGACATTCTCTTCTTCACGGATGTCGGTATGGATGCACTCACTTATACGCTGGCTTTTTCCCGTATGGCCCCCGTACAGGCGGTCACATGGGGGCATCCCGTGACAACCGGCAGTCGCACAATGGACTATTTTGTTTCCAGCCAATTGTTGGAATTGCCGGAAGCGGACGGGCACTATACGGAACGACTGCTGCGACCTGCGTCCATGGCGACCTACTATCATCGCCCCATCCTGGAGCAGGAAACTGCATCGCGACGGGAGTGGGGGCTCGAACCATCCCGTCATCTCTATTTGTGCCCGCAGACACTTTTCAAGTTCCATCCCGAATTCGATCCTGTGCTGGCCGGGATTCTGCGCGCTGACCCGTTGGGCGATATTGTGTTGATCGAGGGTCGAACAAGCAATTGGACAAGAATGCTGCAGGCCCGATTCGCGCAAACAATGCCGGATGCCGTGGACCGGATCCGGTTCCTGCCGGCGATGGAAAATCCGCGTTTTCTACATCTTCTCGCCGCCGCGGATGTGATGCTTGACCCACTGCATTTCGGCGGCGGCAACACAAGCTACGAGGCATTCGCGCTGGGAACGCCGATCGTGACGCTACCAGGTCCATACCTCCGCAGCCGCATCACCTTCGCACTTTATCAACGCATGGGACTCCCGCGCGATGGAGTGGAAGCCTTGG
>JAGQPD010000795.1 GCA_020426865.1 Planctomycetales bacterium | reverse complement strand
GACGACGACGTTGATACGGGCGATGCCTTGAGCGTCGCCAATGTCGGTACGCACCTTGGGACGTACGGCACTTTAACGCTGAGCACCGATGGGAGTTATTCCTACTTGGTGACCGACGAATCGCTGATGGCGACGGATGCGGTCGATGACGTGTTCGCGATCGACGTGAGCGATGGAACGGATGTCGTGACTTCGACATTGACGATTCATATCACTGGCGTGAATGATGACCCCCAGGCGATGCTGGATAGCAACCATGCGGCGGACGACGGCGTTACCGTTTTTGGCAACGTATTGACAAATGACAGCGACCCAGACGGCGGCGATGTACTCGCGATCGTAACCTCCGGTACATTCATCGGGCAATACGGCGAATGGACATTGGGAGGCGACGGAAGTTACCAGTATATCGTGACTGATGAAACGCTTGGATTCGGCGACGCGGTGACTGAGACGTTTTATTTTGAAGTGACCGATGGTGAAGCTGTCGTCTCGTCGCAACTTGAAATTGATATCTTAGGGGCCAATGATGTACCAACGATCAATAGTCCTTTGCCCGATCGACTCGTAGACGAGGATAGCACCTTTTCGTTCTCCGTCCCTATGAGTACGTTTACCGACATCGATACGGGCGACGTTCTTGCGATATCCGCGGAGCAGGGGAATGGAAGTCCTTTGCCGAGTTGGCTAGCCTTTGACGCACCTTATGGGTTTGTCGGGACGCCAACAAACGACGCGGTTGGGACGTGGTCGATTGCTGTCACGGCAACGGACATCGGCGGACAATACGTCATCGACGTTTTCAATCTTACAGTGATTAACCGAAACGACGCACCGGTTGTCAGTATGCCCATCGACGATCTTGTGGTCAACGAAGACGAACCGTTATTGTTAGTCTTGCCGGAAAGTACCTTTAGCGATGTGGATATTGGTGACACGTTGAATTTGACGGCCTCGCTATCGGACGGGGCGCCACTTCCGAACTGGCTGACATTCGGCACCGAATTCGACGAATTTGTTGGGACGCCTTCCAATGATGACGTTGGAACTTATTTGGTTCGTGTGACGGCTACCGATATGTTCGGTCCAGCGTCGGTGTCGGACGTCTTTTCGATTACGGTGCGGAATATCAATGATGCTCCGACGATTACCAATCCCGTTGGCGACCAGAACACGAATGAAGATGAATTCTTCAGGCTTGAATTACCAAGCAACGAGTTTTCCGATGTCGATGCCGGCGACGCGTTATCGCTGCTTGCATCGCTCGTAGGCGGCGATCCATTGCCGGGATGGTTGACATTCGACGGCATCGGTTCGTTCGAGGGGACACCATCCCACGTTGATGTGGGAACATTGTCGATCTCTGTCACGGCTATGGACACCGGCGGACTGTCGGTGTCAGACGAGTTTGACATTGTAGTGAATGCGGCTAACGTCGTACCTTACGCAAACGACGATTTCGTCACCACAAACGAAGACACCGCTGTGCTGTTCAATGTTGTCGATGGGTCCGTGGGCGTGGGTAGTGTAGCTGACATGGACGCCGACGGAACCATCGAGGTTGAATCTCTTGACGTCGTTCAAACAGCGGGTCACGGTCAGTTGGTCAACAACTTCGACGGCACGCTGACGTATTTACCGGACGCCAATTGGCATGGGATGGATCAGTTCACGTATCGCATTGCCGACAACCATGGTGATTGGAGTAACGTCGCGGTGGTGGAGATCGAAGTCCGTTCGGACAACGATGTTGGTTCGTTCACGGGCGACTTGGTCGCAACCATTGACGAAGACACGTCTGCCAGCGGCACAATCACGTTGGTTGACCCAATTGATGGGGCCACATCGCCGCAATTTGTACTGTTTCAGATGCCGGCAAGTGGCGTAGCCACTGTGACAAGCGATGGTGATTGGACCTACATTCCGGATCACGACTTTTACGGTAACGACACATTTGTGATCAGTGCCCACGATGACGACGGCAACTTGGAGTTTGCTTTGGTATCCATGGTGGTCAACTCAGTCGCGGACGTTGTGGGGCGACACATCTTCTACAACAATTGATATTTCGACGGGAATTCACCGCAGGCCGATGAACGCGACGACGGCGCGATTGCGCCTGATAAAACTGCACTGTTGCCAGGCGAAACAGGCAGCTTCGCGAACTATACCAGTTACAGCCGCGGCATCAACGGCATAATGATAGATATCGAAGGACTTGCAGCAATTCCGACTCTTGAAAACCTCGACGAATTCTTTGCGTTCCGCGTCGGCAATGATAACAACTTCTCGGATCCTGGCTGGTCAACGGCTCCAACCCCCGAAGACGTGACCTCTCGACCGCTGGACGGGACGAATGGCGTTGAGCGTATTACCATTATTTGGAACGATTTGGCGATTGGCAACATGTGGCTCGAGGTGAAGGTTCTAGCAGATCGCGAGTCAACAAGATTGACTCGTGACGATTTGCACTATTGGGGCAATGCGGTTGGGGAAAGTGGAAACGACGAATACAGCACCGCAGTCAGCGGCGCCGACCAGATTCTTGCCAGAGATAATTTCACCACGTTTCAACATCCGGTTGATCTTGTCAACCGTTATGATTTTAATCGTGACCGGTTCATAACTGGTGCCGACCAAATCGTTGCCAGAGATAATTTCACTACATTTGCACGTACGTTGGTGTTTCTCAGTCCCGGTCCTAACGACGGAGTGCCTCCTATGCTGCATGCTGCATCGCTCAGTCCGCCAATCACCGATAATTTCGACGTCGATAGCCCAATGGCTACCCCGACTTTTGGTCAGGACGAGCTCGGTTTCGTCAAAGTAGATGTCGACATCGCGACGGCCGCTGAATTCGAAGATCCGAACGAACGGTTGCACCGTCTAAGATAAACTGGATACGGCGGGCCGGTATTGACTATCATGTAGTTATCGTGCCTTGTTCCAATTCGATTTCGGGGTCAATTGCGTTAGGAATTTGAGATTCTACGTTGCCACGATTCACTCGCATTCCGCCGCCATGTCGCCAAAACAGCCAACCCAAATCTCAATCACCGAACCCTAATTCTGAATTGTGACGATCCACTCGTCTCCCTGTGAGACTACCGGGAAAACCGACCAATGTTGCCAAAATTACCCAAATGTCCGACGGCATACCCAACGGGGCCGTCCTTCACATCGCTTCGACGAGTTGTGAGTCTTGCGATTGTTGCCTCCTTTGTTCCGTTGACCGGCACATCAGCCCAGCTAACGGCGAGCTCGCGGTTCAGTGCGATTGAGGTACAGAACACATTTCAGGCGTTGACGGACCCAGAGCCGACGGTGGAGAGTGATTCGCGGAGCACGGATGGTCTGGAGCTGTTTAACGAAATGCTGGTGCTTGGAGGGGCCGCGGCGTTGCAGAATTCCCAGGTTCTCGATCGAGGCTCGGTGTTTTTGCTGACGGCACAGGCGGATCAGGCGCCCACGGAGTTCGGGTCGAGTTTTGCCAGTTCCAAGCATCGTGTGACGTTTTCGCTTGCTGTGCCGGCGCAGGGCACGCTTGTCGGCACCTCTGAATTGATGGAGCTAGGATTTAATCGAGCTCGTGCGGCGATCTCGCTTGTCGGACCAAACGTTGACTATTCCTATATGGCCGTCGGTGGCTCGGAGGCGTTTTCTTATACAAATCTGTTGCGGCCTGGTACGTATCAGCTGGACGTGGAAGTCACCGCCGGATCGAGCGTTATTGAATCGTCGCAAGCTGAAATTGAAGGTTCGTTCCTTATCGACAGGTTTTATCCAGCCGGGGACTATAACCTCAATGGCTCGGTCGATGCCGCGGACTATACCGTGTGGAAGGATGGCTTTGGCTCGACCGCCGATTTGGATGCCGATGGCAATGGTGATGGCACCGTGGATGCCGCGGACTATACCGTGTGGAAAGATCATTTTGGTGAGTCGGTGGCTGACGCTGCTGTGCATGTGGTACCGGAGCCGGGATGGATGGGATGGCTGCTGTTGGCGGTGCCGTTATTGTGTCGGCCCTTCGGGCCTGGCGGGATCCAGCTGCCGCGACCGGTGGCTGCGCCACCGGCTAGGGTTGTAGAGGGGCTTCGCCCCTGAGGGACCGCTGCAGGCGGTGGCTGCGTCGGCGGCAGGAGTTGTCGAGGGGCTTCGCCCCTGGCGCTTGATGGCCCGGAGGGCCTTAACAACCCTAGCCGGCGGCGAAGCCGCCGGTCGGGGCCCCGTGCGTAAGCCAGCCGCGACCGGGGGCTGTGCCCCCGGCTAGGGTTGTAGAGGGGCTTCGCCCCGGAAGAGCTGACGCCGCCCGCTTGTCACACCGGTTGACTCCATTACAATGGCAGCACTATTGCATAGCACCAGCCATGCGGGCTATCTGCCTGCCACAAATCAGGAGCCACGGATGAGCACGCATCAGCAGCTTCTCTACCATATCGTGTACAGCACAAAGTATCGCAATCGCTGGCTAACAGATGGCTTTCGCGAGAAGGTATTTGCTTATAAGGCTGGCATCTGCACGCAACTGGGCGGATTCTCGTTGATCGTCGGAGGCTATTACGATCACGTACATCTGCTCGTCCGCATCCCGGCGAAGATGTCGGTGTCGGAGTTCGTCGGTAAATTGAAATCGGGCACTAGCAAACACGTCAATGAGACGAGTGGGTTGATCCGCAAATTTGGCTGGCAAGACGGATATGGGGCATTTTCAGTTAGTGTCTCAAATAAAGATCAGGTATACAAATATATTGAAAGCCAAATGGAACATCACCGAGTGCAATCGTTCGAGGACGAATACCTGCAGCTATTGGCAAAACATGAGGTGGAATACGACCCGAAGTATGTGTTCGATTGATCGCTCTGTGGCCCGGAGGGCCTGTACAACCCTAGCCGGCGGCGAAGCCGCCGGATGAGGCTTTTCGCGCAGGGCCAGAATTGTGTCGGCGCTTCGGGCCTGGTGTGTTCCGCTGCCGCAACCGGTGGCTGCGCCA
>JAGQPD010000794.1 GCA_020426865.1 Planctomycetales bacterium | reverse complement strand
CGTCGATCTCGACGACAAATTGCGATGAGACGACAATTTCGCCATCGGTCACTTCAAAGTCAAACGCATCCGCCACCACGTCACCGTCATCAATCGCTTCGTCCGTTACCACATAGCTGTAATTGCCGTCAGCAGAAAGCGTCCATTCGCCGTATTGCCCGATGAATGTACCGGAGGCTACGATCACAAGAACATCGCCGCCGTCCGGGTCGCTGTCGTTTGCCAATACGTTGCCAAAAACGGTAACGCCGTCGTCCGCCGCATGGTTGCTATCGAGCATCGCCTGAGGTGCATTATTCACGCCAGTGATATGAATCGTCAATGTCGAAGTCACGACATCGGTTCCATCGCTCACGTCGATCGCGAACACGTCATCGACCGCATCCGTCGCCATCAGCGATTCGTCGGTCACCAAATAGGAATAGCTCCCATCGGCGCTCAGCGTTAAAGTGCCGTACGTCCCCAACTGCGTACCGACATTGGCGACGCTCAAGACATCGCCCGTATCAACGTCGTCGTCATTCGCCAGTACGTTGCCTACAACGGCAACGCCGTCGTCGCTGGCATTGTTCGCATCATCCAAGGCAACAGGTGCATCGTTTGCACCGACGATCTCGACGACAAACTGCGACGCAACGACAACCTCGCCATCGGTCACTTCAAAGTCAAACGTATCCGCCACCACATCGTCGTCATCAATCGCTTCGTCCGTTACCACATAACTGTAATTACCGTCGGCAGAAAGCGTCCATTCGCCGTATTGCCCGATGAAAGTGCCGGGCGCCACGACAGCCAGCACGTCTCCGTTGTCCACATCGCTGTCGTTGCTCAAGACGTTGCCGGTAGCGGCGGCGCCGTCTTCTTCAGCAACATTGCTGTCAACGACCGATATTGGCGCATCATTCGCGCCAACGATCGTCACGACCACCGTTGCCCCCGATTGCGATCCCGCAGCGTCCGAAATCGTGTAGCTGAACGTGTCGGTTGCCAGCTCACCGTCCGCCAGCCATTCAAATTGTCCGCTCGGATCGTAACGCAGTTCGAATCCATCGACGACCGTCACCAACCCCAACGTACCGGTTACGTCCACCGACTCAATCGAAATCACGTCGAAGCGATCGATATCACTATCGTTCGACAATACAGGAATCTCGACCGCCTCATCATCTTCCGCAACCGCGTGCTCGTCCGGGAGTGCGACCGGGTCGTCGTTGGCGGCAATAATCGTCACATCAAACACCGCTTCGCTCTTGCCACCGTCCTCGTCGCTGGCAATCAACACGACCGTCGCGATGTCTGACTCAAAAAACGTTCCCGCCACCGAAAACTGCCGCAGCGTGCCTCCCGAATTCAACGTGCCCGTCGAAACCAACACGTCGCCGAATCCGTAACCGACGCGAATGCCAGCAACGACGGTATTCGCTCCCTGCAGAAGCGTTACCGTACCCGTACCCAAATCGACTTCGGCCAACAATCGATCCGTAGGCCTCTTCGCAAACGGAATCCAGTCAGCCCCATCGTTGAACTCCCAACTGCCTGCTGCCTCGCGCACGACAACCATTCGCTCCGCGTTTTCGAACGTGACATCCATCTGCGACGGTGTCGTAGTAAATCGACCGGCAATATCTTCTTCGCTGTACAGGATATAGGCCATGCCGATTGCGTTGGCACCGACCGCAACGCCGCTTGAAGTGCTTCCCAAGTCAAACGCGACCGGCTGGTGCGTGTCGGCAAAGTCCCAGGTCCAATTGTTGAACCCGTCAAGAGAAACATCACCCAAGTTTGAGGAGAGTGTGATCGTATCGCCAGCTACATCCGTGATGGTGCCAAAATTCGCTGCCGGTTCGTCCTCAGGCACAATCACTTCATCCAAACTGATCGTGAACGACGGAGATACGTTCAGAGCGCTGAACGTAAATTCGAACTCTACCTCTCCGCCGTCGTTGTCCACCACCGATACCGTCACCAACATCGGAGCCAGATCGTCGGCGGCCGCGTACGTCCATTCCCACGTCCCGTTTCCGTTAACAACGACTTCTCCAATACTCGGAGTAAATCGCAACGGGTCGCCCGGCACGTCGGACCAAGTGCCGCTGGCAGACGCGATCACTCCTTCGTAACCCATTACATTGTTCGAACCGACGGTCACCAATGGTGCCACGTTCAATGCGGTAAAATCGAACGTCGCAAACGCAGTCCCATCGTCATCATCCGCTACCGTAATCGTCACGAGCTCCGACACATCATCCACCGCGTCGTAGCTCCACAGCCAGGTCCCATCTCCCTGATCGACGACCTGCCCCAAAGATGGCACCAGTTCAAGCTCATCAGCCGCGACATCTTCGTACGTGCCCGTCATCGTGACCACGCCATCCCCTTCGTTGACCGTCAGCGAAGCCGAATCGGCCGCAATCAGCGGTGGACGGTTCGCGACGGTCAATCCGAATTCAGCGTTCGCGACACCGCCGTCTTCGTCAGTAGCGGTAATCGTCACGGTTGTTGTCGGCAAATCGTCCGTGGCGTCGTACGTCCATGTCCACGTGCCATCGGCGTTCTTGGTCACGATTCCTATCGACGCGACGACGCTGACGTTGTCTAACAACACATCCGTCACGGATATCAGGCGGGTCGCCATGTCGCCTTCCAGGACGGTGATCGGCTCGCTGCTGTCCATCGAAATGACTGGGTCCGCATTGGTGAATTCCACGTCGAATTGCACAACCGATTCCGCCCCCTGCCCGTCGGACACCGTTACCGTCACCGTGCGCCGCGACTGCTCATCGCCCGGATTGTCAAGCGACCAACTCCAGCTTCCATCGCCGTTGTCGAGCACAACGCCAATGTCCGCGACAGGAGTGCCATACGTCGAACTTCCTGGCTGCCACGTCCCCCCGTTGACGGCCGCCTGCGTCCCTTCGACAACCGAAATAGCCGGCCAAGCAACCGTCAGCTCTGGCGGCACATTTCCCAGCAACACAGCGATATCGACCGAGCTCGTCGCTTGCTCATCGTCGGTAGCCGTGATCGTCACGGTGCCGAATGCATCGTGAAAGAAGCTGCCGCTTAGCGTGAATTCACCGACATCGGCTTGGCCTCCGAAGGCGTTAGGGGTAAGGGCAAGATTGTTTGCCCGTGTTCCCTGCCGGATACCATTGACGTCGCCCGTTACAGCCGTGACCAAGTTGGCGGTATCGTTGTCAAAATCCAATCGCGCGATAATCCGGTCGGACTCCACCGGCACGAACAGAATCCAATCGGAATCGTCGCTGTAATACCACTGCCCTCCACGAAATTGCACGGCGACAAGATGCTCGGCGTTTCCGTTGACGCCACCGCCAAGCGGCGGATGATCGGCAAACCGCGCAAACACACTTTCGGAGGAGAAGAGAACGAAACCGCTGCCGTCCGCCGAATCATGCACAGCGATACCCGCGTTCAACGGGCCAAGACTCCGCACGAACGGATCGCTCGTCGCGTCGTAGTCCCACAGGAACTGTCCGGCCCCGAAATCGGTAATGTTCCCCTTCGAGGCGATGATGGTCACTGGGTCTGCCATGATGTCGTCGTATACCCCAGCAACCTGTGCTGTGCCTGCTAGTAAGGTGGCGACGAAATTGCTGGAAATCGACAGATCGGGCGCGACATTTACAATGTGGAGGCTGATGGTCGCTTGCGCCGATAGTCCTTCGTCGTCAGAAACTTGCACCTCTCCCGGGTAATCGCCGTCGTCGTTTCTGCCAAGCGACACAAGATCTAACCATGTGATTATGGGCGACATGCCCGTGGCATCATCAAATTGCCCGTCACCATCCAAGTCCCAACCGTAGATCAACGTCGGATCGTCGGGGTCATACGCACCGGCACCATTGAACTGCAGGCCAGTACCTTCGAGAATGGTATAGTCGCTAACCGCCAGCGCCAACGTCGGTGGATCGTTGATGGTGTTGATTAACTGAAACGCCGATGAAGTCGCGGCTGAATTGCCCGCGACGTCGGCAACCGCGACCGAGACCGAATACGAACTGCCATCGCTGAGCCAACTCAGGTCGCCTATCGGTACCGACCACGCATTATTTTGCACGGCGGCCGTACCGCTAAAGACATCGCCGCTCACCGCAATAGAAACCAACTGGCCGTCGTCCACGCCCACTGTCGTTCCGGAGATGACAAGCGAATTGTCCGCCGTATCGTCGACGATGCCGTTGTTGGCGATGGGAGAAATTACGATATCGGCCAACGTGTCGATGCGTGTCGCTGTCGGCAATTCCGATACCGCTTCCATAACATTCCCTGATGCATCGAAC
>JAGQPD010000793.1 GCA_020426865.1 Planctomycetales bacterium | reverse complement strand
TCAGCCGCTGGGACTGGCACGGTGGGAATTTCACTCGCGGGCGGGAAGATATGCCAATGTTGGATCGAGCAATGACGGCATTGGTCAGCGACCTGCACGAACGTGGTCTGGACAAGGATGTGACGGTGATTGTGTGGGGTGAATTTGGCCGCACGCCTAAGATCAACAAGGATGCCGGTCGTGATCACTGGCCGCAGGTAACGTGTGCCGCGCTTGCCTGTGGTGGCATGCGCACCGGGCAGGTGATTGGGTCAACCAACAAGTTCGGCGAATCAGCTCAGGACCGACCAGTTACGTTCCAGGAGATTTTTGCAACGCTCTATACCAACTTGGGCCTCGACCTCAATGCAACTCGAGAATTCGACTTGCGTGGGCGACCTAATTATCTAATCGAGCCGGGTACACAACCATTGAGTGAACTGATCTAGCTCGAATGGCGTTTGGCATTGCACTGGCGACGGTATTGTCGATGTTACCCTTCACCGTTGCCCAGAGAGATATAGCAGCGTTTCGCGCTGCCGAATCAACAGCACATCTAACGCACACGCAGGTCGTAATTGTCGTTGCCGTCATGATTCTTTGCGGTGGTTTTGGCGCCTGGGTCATCGAACGAGTTGCCAACCGACGATAAATTAACGTCATCGTTGCCTGACGAGTAGATTGGGATGCCTGGCGCCAATCCGTGGCAGTTTCGCATTGATGCCAAGATCTGTCGCAATCGTGACAATTTCAGTACGATGAGAGAATTAGATTTTGCAATTCGCTCTTATTGTCTCTATCGAAAGATCGTTCACGATGTCAAGCAACGTCCCCGATTCGTTCTTGGATCCCATCGATGCAATGCCGTACGACTTTCGCGACGGTACGGATTTCCCCGCGCGAAGACGAACGCAACCAGGATGTGTTGTCATCGCTTTGGTGCTGACCGGTTTGTCCGCCATTGTCATCGGCGGCATCGTGATCGCCTACTTCAAGGTCACCGGAACGGGTGGGTTGGATATCCACGATGGGGAGGCTCGACGATTGTTCCAACCTGCTGAGCGGGTGAAGATTGTTGCCGAGGCATTTCGCGAGCCGCGAATCGACGTCGATCCTGACACGCAACGCGACATTGAGCGATTGATCGATAAGGTGTTGAAGTCGGCACGTGATGAGGACTTCGACACAGTAATGTCGAAGATTGACCCGCGGGGATTCACCGTGCAAATGGACCGTAGTGGTGGCTTGGAGGAACCCATGTCCGGGTTCGAACGCCTAATCTTCATCAACCGCTTGCCGGAAATCACGACAGGGCCCACCGGTTATGACGGCTTTCAGATCGCATCCATTCACCGGCTCAATGACGACGAATGCGTGGTTTACTTGCATCTTTGGTCGGAGTACGAGGATGCGAATGAAGAACGATGGTGGTTCGTGCACCGCAAGGGTGGATGGCTGCTCACCGATTGGGAGATGCTGGATTTTGGTGTATCCGAAGCCGAACATGTGGCGATCACGTCGGAGCACCAAGACCAACGCGATATGGATCGTTATCATCGTTCGATGGATATGCTCGAGGAGGCTTATTCGAGCGACTCCCTGGACCAGGAAGAAATTCGTCGCAAGCTAATCGCCGGTGACGAATTGGAGGTGCACGCCAAGCTGAACGGCTACAAACAGCTCTGTTACGCCCGACACCTGAGAGCCTTCGACGAGTTGGACAGGGCCCGCGATTGTCTCAATCGAATTGACAACCTGGACCTCGTGCCGGGCGCCTACTATACGCTCTGCAACATCGCTGAATCAGCAAATGGCTATGAGCAAGCTTTGCAGTTCGCCGAGAAGTACATCCAGGCGCTCGGTGCGCCGATCGCCGGACTGAGGCAAAAGGCCCGGCTGCTACAATCCTTACAAAGCAACTCCGAAAGTGCTCGCGTATGGCTGGAGGTGTATCGGACGCTGCCGGATCAAAAGGACGCCTTG
>JAGQPD010000792.1:2214-3962 GCA_020426865.1 Planctomycetales bacterium | reverse complement strand
CGTCAAAGCACACGGTTCGGGGACTCCCCGGGCGTTGAGCAGTGCCCCGAGATTGAGACCGGCTCCATTGGGGTGTGTCATGCGCAATACTTGCCAATCGTCAAGGTCAACGATACCGTCGAAATCGAAATCGCCGTGCTGTCGCGTGTTAACGTCGCCGGTCAAAATGCCATTGACTCGGTTTTCGAAGAGCCAATTGTCGAGGTACGCGGTAATGTCATCGCTGGCTGCCAGTCCGGTACCATCGCCATTGACAACACCGTCACCGTTAATATCTCCTGCCACGAAGCCGCTCAATAGCTCCACTGCCACCGGATTGTCGCTTCCAAGATCGAACGTGCCGTAGTCCGTTTGCGTTGCCGTGGAAGTGCCCAAGACGAATAGTTCCAAATCGTCAATGATGCCGGTGTAGAAGTCGGCCGTGCCAGGAAAGACCGGCGAACCGTCGCCGGTGTTGGCACCGACGGTCAATGGACGCTCGTCACCACCATTGTATCCTCCGCCGCGGGCAGCGATCGCCACGCCATTGAGATACAATTGGCTTCCGCCAGCAGCACCGGACGGGCGGACCAGCATCAAGTGCGACCACTCGCCGAATTGAACGCCCACTCCCGAATCGACGTCGACGTTGTTGTATCGCATGATCCATGTTCCTGCGGCGCTGATACGAACGCCATGCTGCTCGGTGTCCTGGACCAGCGCCTGGACGTTTCCATTTCCAGCCGGATCGGGATTCGCCCAGAACTGCAAGCCGCGGTTATTGATGCCTGAATAGTCTTCCGGTGCCAAGCCGTCGGCACCCGTGACCGCCGGCTCCGACGTACTGGGTTGCCCAAGTCGTAAGGCTTCCAAATAGTCGTTGACGCCGTCAAAGCGAATACCTAAATCATTGGCGTCCGCATGCGGACGTGCTGATGTGTTGACGTACTTGGGATCTCCCACCACCTAGAGATCTTGAAAATTACCCGCTCCCGGTTGGCCGCCTCTGTCTAACTTGTGACTGGGAAATACATTGCCGGCGCCACTGCCTACCGTGATATTTGCACTGGCGTTCTCCGCCGCGTCGTCACCCATCTGGAAGAGCCGATCAGCGGTTCGGCCAGCCCAGGCACTTTGCACAAGCAATAACAGCAGTAAGTGAGTCGCCAGAGCCGATAATGTGTTAATAAGGTGTCGCTTAATTGTGTTCATGGTCTTCATCCTGGTTTGGCAGTGTATTGCGAGTTGGGTCGGGACGCCTGCGATCTCGAGCATCAACGGGATATCTTCCAAAGGACCAAGATCGAGCCCAAGCCGAGCAGCAGTAAGCCACCTGGTTCCGGTACGGGTGCCGCACTGCTGGTGCTTCCCGCAGCGTAGCTAACGATTCCGGATTCAAATCGATTACCAGCTCCTACCACGTGGTATTCAAATATCAGGTCTTCCGTGCTACCGGCCGCAAACGCGTCTCCCAGGCTGATCGTCGCGCCATCGCCGATGGTGGAATTGCCGGACAAGTAGGCTTCGAACAGTAGATTGTTACTGACGGCGTCTCCCTCTTCCCAGCCGAGGCCATCGCCTGCCGGCCCGCTTCCTTCAAAGTCCTGGTCTTCCAAGCTATTCCAGCCGCCGTCGCCACCACCGCCAGTGGCGCCGAAGTTGTCCTTCCAGATCGTATAATCGGCGGCATCGATCACGTTGTTGCCGTTGCCGTCGGCTGCCAGACCGGCTCCGGTTTGACCAAAACTGTCTTTCCAAATTGTGTAGTC
>JAGQPD010000792.1:0-2151 GCA_020426865.1 Planctomycetales bacterium | reverse complement strand
GCACTGCGGATTTCGTAATAGTCGATCGCCACACCGGCGCCGGTACGGTTCTGCAAAGTCACCTCGCCGGTGGCACGGTTGACCGACAATTCGAGGAAGTCTGGTAGATTGTCGCGGACGACAATCTGAATGCCATTGACCGCTCCTCGCCCAGCCGATGAATCCATTTCGATCGAGAAGCTGCCTCCGTTGAGTCCCCGGAAGATGGCAAAATTCTCGTTGGACCCACTCCCACCTTCGTTGAACGTTCCGTCGTACGTTTGGTTGTCGTTGATCGTCCGCGTTTCGCCGCCAATCGTAATCGAGAACAAGCGATTGTTGGCGTCGGCGTCGCTATAGATGTAGACATCGTAGCCCGGACCGGTGAAGGCATTGCCCAATCCGCTAATCGTCAGATTCCCCAAGTCGTCCGGAGCAGTCCCTTCGCCGGCAATATCGTAGCTGAGGTAGGACGCCATCATCGCTCGATCTCCGGTGTCGGGGGCCGCGCCAGCTGCACCAGAAAAGCCAACAAACGCACTCTGCAGCGTCGACGTAAACGTGGCGGCATTGGCGTTGCCAGTGCTATCCATCAGCGGCGATGTCAATTGCGCGTCGACGACTCCACCGGGAAACGACAGATTGTTCCAGAATTGGCCGTCGACGGGAACCAATCCAGCGGTGCGTCCTGCCACGACCGTGTTGTTTTCGACACTGCCGGCGTCGGCATTCCATAAATTGATGCTGATCGACTGCTGTGCGCATGCTGTTGTTGCGATCAACATCGCACTGCAAGTTGCCAGGCACATGATGGAGGTATGGAATCGGCGCCGCAACGCGAAGGCAAATAATGGCACTCCCGCCAATAAGTACGTGCCCGGTTCAGGTACTGACGTCATCGCGGCGAATGAGCCGGCACCATTGATCGCATCGTATGCGGACTTGAAAGCCAGGAAGTCTTCGCGATCGACACCACCATCGCTGTTGATATCCCCGATGCCAAACGACTGAGCCGCGGTAAGATCGCTGGGCGCCGACGGGTTATACATGTTGCCTCGCAGGATCAGCCAATCCGCAGCATCGACCGAGCCGTCGGTATTGATGTCGGCGGTCGAGAATGAACTTCCGCCATTTCCTACGAATTCGATCACTGTGGGCAGGTGCGAGCCGTCGGCCAAGAGTAGATCCGCGGTAATGTCTTCCGTGGGACTCGCAATCCAAGTTCCCGCCTCCCCTAGGATGACATTCTGTCCAGCCGAGATGTTGCCGGAGGTCAATGCTCCCTCACCCAAATTGTCGAACGTGCCAGGTGTTGTGAACTTGAACCAATTGTCGCTGGCGTCGATCGAACCGTTTCCGCTGACGTCGTAATTGTCCGCAATCGACCGCCAATGCGTTTGATCGAGCGATCCTGCAGCAGACCGGATGAGGTACGCCGCCAGCGGTATGTCGCTGGCCGTGCCGTTGATGAGCGTGATTGCGCCGGTGTCGCGGTTGATACTCAGTACCGGGTGGGGAGTGGGAATGGCGTCCGTCGTGATTTGGATCGCATTGACCGCCGCGCGACCACTACTGGATGCCATGTTGATCGTCACCGTATTGGCTGATAGCCCTTCAAAGACGGCGTAGTTGGCAGAAACTCCGGGGCCGACAGCTTTTCGGAAAGTTCCGTCCCAGGTGCTGTCGTCATCGCCGATAACATCCGTTCCGTTGACCGTCACCGTATGTCGCCGATCGTTGCGATCGGCATCAAAATAGACAATCATGTTGTAGGTCGACGTGGTGAACGGACTGCCGAGACCGCTGATAATGAGACTACCCTCATCAAACGGGCTGTCGTTCGGGTCGTTGTCAAAACTGAGATAGCTTTGCATGAATTTGCGGTTGGCCGATGTTGGCGCCGTGGACGCAACGACGTCGTCGAAGTTGCCGACGTAGCCTGTCGTCAATGTCGATTGAAAATTCGCCGCCATGGCTCCGGACGCATTGTTCAGCGGGATCAGTGCCGTCGAGTGATCGTTCGTGCCTCCGACAAAGGGTAGGTTGTTCCAATTGGCGGCCGGTACGATACCAGCAACCTCGCCCGCCACCAACTGGTGGACCGTCGGATCGGCCGCCGATTCATTGTAAAGATTAATACTGATCGTATCAGCTCGGACACGAGTCGAACTC
>JAGQPD010000791.1 GCA_020426865.1 Planctomycetales bacterium | reverse complement strand
CAATTGTTGCTGGAACAGCAATTTGAACGGGCGCGGTTAACGTTGGGGGCCGTGGCGATTCTGAATCATCCACAGCTAGAAAAGATCAATCATCGCTTCCGCCAGCTACGCCGCGCCGTCGACGAGGAACGGGAAAGAGCCGAGAAGCAACGTGACCAGGTCCTTGTTGACGCCGGTCAACTGCTGGATTCTGGTGAATTCAAGCAAGCATTAGATATGTTGATTTCTGTTCCGCCTGAAGTTCGCGACGACGACATTGCCGAGCTGATGTGCCGGGCACAAGAGAAGCTCGGTGAGTGTTATCGACTGCGTGACGAGATCAAAGAAGCCGTCAAGTCGCAACAATTGGACAACCTACTGGAAAGGGTACTCAAGTTCCTCAAACTCAAACCCGCCGATGCAGGTGCGCAGCAACTTGCTATGCAACTGTCGCAGCGCAACGCGGCACAGGCAAAGGAGCTGATGAAGCGCCACGAGTATGCCGCTGCGAGAGAACTTCTCGATGCGATTCCCCGGTTTGCCGAATCAGAACCGATCGAGTCGCTCTCGCAGGAACTAAGGGAGTATGAGTTTCTAAGCTCCTACCTGGCAACGGCTCCTTACTTCGACAATGTTATTGTGTTGGCGCTGGATCGATTGCGTCGAACGGCCGCAAAGCATCCGGAACTTCCTGGCTGGCTCGAACGTGCCAAACAGATCCAGGCCGAGTCAGCTCGGGAAGGCGGTGTGCAAACGCTCGCCTGGTCACCCGCCTCGCCGCAATCGCCGCGGGCCGCGATCAATTGGGAGCGTCCACGACGGTTGCTTCGTACATCGATGGGGACGTTCCAGATGGACAAGGAGTTCGCCAAAACTTGTCCCCGCATGTATGTTGTGATCGGCACGGCACTTCACGCATTGGGATTTGGCAGTGTCTCCGCACAGATGGACGCCAACCCGTCTCATGGTATTCGCAAACACTTGGGCGGACTGGTGCGAAAAAAAATCCCCAAGTCGGCCTGGGGCATCGAAGTCGGTTCGACAGGACTCAAAGCAGTACGACTCGAACGCGAACAACCTGACGCTCCTCCAAGAATTGTGGACTACATCGTCATCGAAACAAAATCCACAGCCGACGGAGATGGTATCGCTGACAAGTTGGCCGCCCTGCTGAGGGCGTTCAGTGAGAAGGCTGATCTGAAGGTAGACCGCGTTTGCATGGCCATGCCTAGCGACAAGCTACTTGTGCGCACACTTCGCCTGCCCGCGACCGACCCTCGCAAATTGGTCAGTGCGGTGGATCTCGAGCTCAAACATCGGATTCCCTATGCAGCGGAAGAGTTATCGATGGTCCGCCATATCTTCGATAGTCAGCCGGACGCTAAGGATGACACTCTTCGAAATGCCATCGGCATCGCTTCTCGTGTCGTACATGTCGAAGAGCTGGCAACGGCCTTTACGGATGCTTCCGGCCAGCGACTGGATGGACTCATTCCGGAGAATATCGCCCTCCACACCCTGCTGACGCACGATTTGATCGATTCTGACAAGGAACGGGCGATCGGCATGTTGTATCTTGGAGCTAACTCGTCGCTGTTTGTTTGCGGTTCCTCTTATCACTTCATTTCTCGTAGCTTCAGCGTTGGCACGCGAACATTTTCTCAACTGGTCGCGCGCCGGTTCAAAACAACCCACGAAACCGCCAACAAACTGATCTTCAACCCGGCACCCGCAAAACGCCTCTCGGCCTTCTACGATGCGATCGAACCAGGTATGGCATTGCTCGAAAAGGAACTGAAGCAGTCGCTTCAATCCTACAATTCCGAATTCGCCGAACGCCCCTTGTCCAGAATCATCGTCGCCGGAGGCGGTGGCGATATAGTCGGGCTCATGAACCAACTGGCCCGTAGTCTGTAGCTGCCGTGCACTGTTGCATCGCCGCCCGACCGTTGGAATCGGTACAATCGGTAGCGTTTGCGATTCTCAAACACAACCTCCCCGCCTGGGGCAGGGTGCATTGGGCGACGTGAGCTATCCTTTCTTCGTGTACGTCGTGCGCGCCTGCATACGTGTTGTATGGTTGACGCATCCGACACCGAGCCACTCACCATTGAACGAGGATGTCCCATGACTGCCTCTTCGTCGTCCGAGCATGACGTTGCTGCTTTAGAATCCACTGCTACCCCCGCAGCCCGACAACCATCCGATATCGAATCGAGCTTGGAGCAGTGCGACCAAGTGATCGCCGATGCCGCGGACGAGGACGAAGACTGCGAGATCTTCGACGCAGAATGCATCGAAGCAGAATGCATCGAAGAACTCGGCGAAGTCGTGGTCGCGGCCGAAGTGCTCGACGCCGAGCCGGACGTTGATGATGACAGATTCCCGGCACTGAAGGAAACCGCCAATGAGGCTCCTGCAGCGGAAACGTCCCCAGCGGCCTCCTCCGAACTGTTTGACTGGGACTCGTACGACGGCTGGGAAACAGGGGATGCCGAAATCGTGGCCGAAACTGCACCGGCCGCTGCCCCTTGCGACGAAGTCGCCGCAACTAGTCAGGACCCGGTCAGGGCCGCCGAAGAACCGACCGCAATTGCCGAGCCAGTAGCGGCACAGTCCGCCGAACCCTGCGAAGAATCTACCACAACTTGTGAGTTTTCTACCAGCATACGAGAGGAATCTACCATATCATGCGAAGATTCTCTCACACTGAGTGCGGACGGTGCGATGGTCGGCGAAGAGTTTGTCATCGCCGTTGAGACAGCGGACGCGGGGGGCGGCGAGGAGGTGTGGGCAGCAGAGGACACGCTGTTGGATCCACCGAACGATACACAGGCGGCGGGTTCCGAGCCCGCGGTCGAGGTTGAGGTCGAGCCCAGGTGGGAGGACGCGGCAATAGAGGCAGGGCCTCAAGCGGACTCGAATTTGGCAGCGGATATTGGGTCCGCAGTGGCGGAGGAGCTGTTGGTCGGCACAGCGATGGACCAGGCGTTCGAAGTGGCCGTTGCCGATATGCCATCGGCCGAAGTGTCATTCGGAAGTCAGGCCTGGTGCGAAGCAGAGTCGATGGACACAACGAGTGCGGACGCCGAGCAAACGGATACGGATACGATCCTCGACGACGAATTCGAGGTGAAGATCGACGCAGTTGCCCCGTACGGCACGGACGAAGCAGAGGCGGGGGACCTTGCCGAGGATGAGAGTGGCCTCACGGACGATAAGGTTATCGCCGAAATCGAGTTCGCAGAAGCACCAGAAGCAGAAGCACCAGAAGCAGAAGCACCAGAAGCAGAAGCACCAGAAGCAGAAGTAGCAGAAACAGAAGTAGCAGAAACAGAAGTAGCAGAAACAGAAGTAGCAGAAACAGAAGTAGCCGAAGCTGAAGTAGCAGTAAAAGAAAATGTGGCCGCTGGCACAGGCGGGCAGGATGATGACTTTGAGGAGGAGCAGCACACTACGCAACTTTCGGCAATCAGCATCGCTTCGGCGGCCATGGTTGCCGAGGCGTGCCAGCAGAGCGGTTATCAGTATCAAGAGCGTCCGAACGGTCTCTATGCGACGGTCCAATTGCCAAACGACCGTTCGCACACCGTGATGGTGACCGAGAGTGTGGATCGCGACGAGACTCCCATCCTCTCATTCTTGGCCGTGTGCGGAAAGGCGGCTCAACGAAACGCGATACCATTACTGCAGATGAACAGTCGCTTGACCTATTGCAGTTTTGCGATTCGATCGATTGCCACTCGCGATATGTTCGTCATGGTTGCCCACTATCCGGCGGCGGGATGCAACGTGGCGATGATTGGACGAATCATCGCTGAAATGGCAAAACGAGGGGATAGCGTGGAAGAACGCCTTACGGGCGGCCAGAACATGTACTAAACGACGTACCATGCTTGAACGTCGAGGCGGTACGTGATAAACAGACACGAATGCGAATGCTGTGTCACGACTCATCCAATTCCACCAGAACGGCGATGGCAGCCGTTCTGCTTCCGCTACTGACACTCTGCGCATCGGCGACGAATCTGGATGCCGCGGAACCGGACGGCGGTTCAACGGATCGATTTGGCCAAAGACTTGCTGAACTCAAACAACGTCACGATCTTACGGGGTTCAGAATTGCCGTCGAGTCGCCCTTTATTGTCATCGGCGACGAATCGCAGGATCAATTTGATCGTCATGTCGAGCACACGATACGCTGGGCGGTGACGAGGCTGAAAGAGCAATACTTCCAGCGCGATCCCGAGCAGGTCGTTAGTATCTGGCTGTTCCGGGACAAGGTCAGTTATAACGGCAACGTGGAACGGCACTTTGGCCGCCGTCCAACGACACCGTTCGGGTATTACTCCCCGCCGGATCGAGCCTTGATCATGGACATTTCAACGGGCGGCGGGACATTGGTCCATGAGATTGTGCACCCATTCATGGCGGCCAATTTCCCTGCATGTCCGGCGTGGTTCAACGAAGGTTTGGCATCACTGTACGAACAATGCGAGGACCGCAAAGGCAAGATCTGCGGGCGGACGAATTGGCGATTGCGCGGGCTTCAGAAGTCGATTGCCGACCAGAAACTCGGCACGCTCGCCGAACTATGTGCGACCAGTGACCGTGAATTCTACAACGATTCCAAGGGGACTCATTACGCACAGGCTCGCTATTTGTGCTACTACCTCCAGGAAAAAGGGTTACTCGAGCGATACTACCGGCAATTCCGTAATTCGGTTGGTGAGGATCCCAGCGGCTACCAAACGCTGCTCACAGTGTTGTCGCCAGAGGATGCGAAGACCATTGATGCGGCGGCACTGGAAACCGAGTGGCGGCGATTCGTCAATCAGTTGCGATTTCCGTAGGGTCCGTCCGCGGAGCACTCGGACTCAAGGCGATAGCCCACAGGCCATTGCTGACAGTGACTCTATTTTTCGCCCAACTCAAGGCTGGCACGCGAGCGGACGGTGCGGATTCGCAAGTTGATGAACTCGACCATTAAGGCGAATGCCATGGCAAAGTAGATATAGCGTTTGTCGATATGACTCCCGATCCCCTCGGCCACCAGCATTACACCAATCAGGATCAAGAAGCTTAGAGCCAAGATCTTGAGCGTCATATGTCGATTGACGAATTCGCTTACGGGATTGGCGAAGATCACCATAACGGCAACGGCAATGATCACGGCCCAGATCATGATCGACAATTGGTCTGCCATCCCGACGGCGGTGATCACGGAGTCCAATGAAAAAATGATATCGAGCGTCATGATCTGCAGCAGCACGGCGAAGAATCCATTCGCTGGTCGAACGTCCGCCTCCGACTCATGATGTTCCATTTTCTCATGGATCTCGAAGACACTCTTTCCGATGAGAAACAGACCACCGACCAACAGTATCACATCCTTCCAGGAAATACCGATCACATCGTCGGGATGCTCTAAACCATCAAACCACGAATCGGGACAACCGAGTTGCGTCAGTGTGATGATATTGGCCTTCAGTCCCATCACGAACTTGATGGATGCCAACAGAATAATGCGCATCACCAGCGCGAGGACCAACCCGACACGGCGAGCTAACGGGCGTTGGTGCATTGGCAAACGTGCGGTGACAATCGCGATGAACACAATGTTATCGATACCGAGAACGATTTCCATCGCTGTCAGTGCGATGAGCGGAGCGAACCAATCCATGTTCGTCAGGGTCCTTGTACCTGAGTGACGGTACCAATTTGCCAAAGAATACGTTTTTCTTTGGGCCGTTCAACACGATGAACGGTGACTTCCCAATAAGTCACATCCGCGGCATTCGATGCGGGTACCCACTGATATCGCAGTTGGTAGTAGACACCGGTTGGGCTCACCTGAATGCTGACAATGCGAGTGAACTGCCATTGTCCCTCCGTTCCCAGCTTTCGCAATGCCGCAACCGACGGCTCGCCGAGCCAGTTCGTCAGTTGCTTACCCTGTTCCGTTGATTCTTGATAGAACTTCTGAACGTTGACACCGCCAGCCGGCCGATCGAAGGCATTGAGGATCCAGTAGTGAGCTTCCTCGGGACTTGCCGACGTAACGGTCCGCAGCCAGTGTTCCGCGAAACTACGGCACTGCTGTTCCACCAGCGTTTTATTGACAACAGCTTGCGTCACGCTCCAGCAGCCAAAGAACACGGCCAGGACGATCCCAATCACGGCCAACGCACGTCCGGTGAGCGCTCCATCGCTGCTGGCAATCTTTCTCAACGCCAATCCGCCGGAAAGACATGCAAGACACGGCAGGATCCACGCCAGCGGATGGACGAGGGTCAGAATCGACGCGACGCCCAGCACCAACGCCAGCAACGCAAACATACTCAGCGCGCTATATTGCTCCACCTCACTACCATGGTCAGAAAACCCGACCTTTGGACTCTCGAGGCTCATGGCAACCACTCCTTGACCATTCATGCAACGGCGGAAATCCGCGATTGCTCGTTACTTCTTCACGCGAATCGAGTCGTTCTTTTCGTTAAGTGCTTCCAAGTCGGCACGGCGTTGGCCGTACTTGGCGACGAACTCGCCGGCAGGATCGAAGATCCGCTTGCCTTGATCTTCTGGATAGGGAGAACTGGCATCGGGATCATTGACACTCAGGGCGCCGGCCGAGCGACTTTGCACGAACCCCAACCACATCCGGTCTGGCGCAAGGAACAGGAAATTCTTGCTCATGTATTCCGGTTGGAACGACCCTTTGAACGCTGTGCGGGCCAGCGGGGCGGTATGCAGCGACGCGCAGGCCAAACATACAAGGACCCAACCCGTAAGAAAGGGAAACAGCAGTCGTCCAACATGTTCCACGGGGGCCTTAAACCGAACCTGATGTTTGGAGACGGCATCGGTGATGATCCGCATGATGGCCATCGCCAACGCGAAAATCAGCCAGATCGCGAGGAAAT